>RKCM01000223.1 GCA_014858325.1 Oscillospiraceae bacterium
CTTTTCAGCGCTCTCTCATTGGTTCTTTCCGTTTTGCTTCCGGCCTCCTCAAGAAGTCATTCTTTGTGGCGGCCCTTGGCGCTCAAGTATAATACCATATCCCTGAGCTTCTGTCAACACTTTTTTGCATCTTTTTTCAAGTTTTTTCTTGTTGAGCTGAATCCGCTTCATTCAAATGGATGCAACGCTCTTTTTTTCTATTATAAGGACAGTAAAAGGCCGTCCATGCATCGCTGCACAGACGGCCTTTCTCATGCCTTTTATATCATACTTATAATATGGTTAACGCATCTCAATGCCCAGCTTGAACTTCAGGTTGCCCAGCACCTTCTTGACGGTGCGCTCCACCTGCTCGTTGGACACTTCGCCGTTGGGGTCCGCCAGCGTCAGGGAGAAGGCCATGCTCTTCTTGCCCTCACCCAGATTGGCGCCGCGATAGATATCAAACAGCTTGACCTCGGTGATGAGGGGGCTGGCCTTCTGGATGGTCTCCTGGATCTCGCCGCAGGTGACGGTCTCATCGCAGACCAGTGCCAGATCGCGCTTGACGGGTGCATAGGGGCTCAGGGGCTGATACTTCAGCTCGCCGTCCACACAGGACATCAGGGCCTCGTAGTCCAGCTCGCCCAGATAGATGTTCTGGCTGTCCTTCTGCTCCTTGGCGATCTCCAGTTCCCCGTTGATCTCATTGGAGAGCTTGCCAAACACACCCAGACGCTTGCCGCTGCAATAAACAGCAGCGCTGATGCCGGGGTGCAGCCAGGAAGTGGTCTCGCGCTGGTAAGTAAAGTGCAGACCAAAGCCAGCGGCCAATGCCTCCATGACGCCCTTGACGGTGAAGAAATCCTCCTCGGGGCCGAATGCGCCGATGCAGAGGGTCTGACGCTCATGAGGATGCTCCTGGATGGGCAGCTCCTTGGCCAGATAGACGGGGGCCATCTCAAACAGGCGGCCCTCGCTGTTGCCCTTCTTGAGGTTGTCCACAATGACGTTCAGCATAGAGGGTGCCAGCAGCGTGCGCATGATGGAGAGGTTCTCGCTGATGGGGTTCAGGATGCGGATGGCCTTGCGGGCAGCATCGTCCGCCGGGATATGGAGCATATCCAGCTCAGCATTGGAGTAGAAGGCCAGCGTGGAAGCCTCGTAGAAGCCCTGTGCCGCCAGCAGACGCTTGGTCTTCAGCTGCTGCTTCTGGTCGTAGTTCAGGCCACCGTTGGTGACAGCAGCGGTGGGCAGGAAGGTGGGCACGATGTGGTCGTAGCCATACTCACGGATGACCTCCTCGGCCAGATCCGGGAAGCCCTCCACGTCCTCGCGGTACAGCGGGGCGGAGACGTCCCAGCTGCCGTCGGCCTGCACATCCACAGTGAACTCCAGCCGCCGCAGGATGTCGATCATGGTCTGGTCGGGGACGGTGATGCCCAGCACGCCGCAGATCTTGGCCGGAGTGGTGACGATGTGTCTGCGCTCCAGCGGGCGGCCATCGGTCAGGTCATACTCCAGCGTGGTGATGTCGCCGCAGTCCAGCTCCTGAATGAGGTGCAGGGCGCGGGCAAGGCCCAGCGCGGGAGAGTTGCGGTCCACGCCCTTCTCGTAGCGGGCGGAGGAGTCGCTGTTCTGGCCCAGAGCACGGCTGGTCTTGCGGACGGAGTCGCGGGCAAAGGTGGCGCACTCAAACAGCAGACTGGTGGTGTTTTCATCCATGCCGGAGTTGGCGCCGCCCATGATGCCGGCCAGTGCCACCGGCTTTTCGGCATCGCAGATGACCAGATTGTTGGGGTTCAGGGTGAACTCCTTCTCGTCGAGGGTGACGATCTTCTCGCCCTCGTGGGCACGGCGGACATCGATGGTACGGCCAGCAACCTTATTCAGGTCAAAGGCGTGCATGGGCTGGCCCATCTCCAGCAGGGTGTGGTTGGTGATATCCACCACATTGCTGATGGAGCGCAGGCCGCACAGAGCCAGATGCCGCTTCATCCAGCGGGGCGACTCGCCCATGCGGATGTTGCGGACGTAGTGCGCCATGTAGCGGGGGCACAGGTCCGGGGCCTCCACCTGCACGGTGATGGGCTCATCGGCGTCGCAGACGGCCTTATAGTCCATGGCGGGCATGTGCAGGGGCTTGCCCAGAATGGCAGCCACCTCGCGGGCGATACCCAGCACGGACTGGCAGTCCGGGCGGTTGGCGGTGATGGAGATATCGAAGATGTAGTCGTCCAGACCCACCACCGGGGCAATGTCGGTGCCGGGGACGGAATCCTCGGGCAGGATGAGCAGGCCGTAGACCTCCGAGCCCGGGAACAGATCGTCGTTCAGGCCCAGCTCCTCGCCGGAGCAGAGCATGCCGTTGGACTCCACGCCCTGCATCTTGCGGGCCTTGATCTTGATGCCGCCGGGCAGGGTGGAGCCATCCAGCGCAGCGGGGACGCAGTCGCCCAGCTTCATGTTGGCAGCGCCGGTGCTGATGCGGATATCGTGGCCGTACTCGCCGCAATCGACGACGCACTTGGTCAGGTGGGTACCCTCCTGCTTTTCCATCTCGACGATCTTGCCGACCACCACCTTGCTGATGCCTGCATCCAGGGGGATCAGCTCTTCGACCTCAAAGCCGCAGGAGAACAGCTTTTCTTCCAGCTCCTGGGCGGTGACGTCGATGTCAACGAGTTCTTTTAACCAACTGAACGGTACTTTCATTGTTTGCTCTCTCCCCTCTTATTCGTGGAACTGCTTGAGGAACTGCAGATTATTCTCAAACATCAGGCCGATGTTGTTGATGCCGTACTTGAGCATGGCGATGCGCTCGATGCCGATGCCGAAGGCAAAGCCGGAATACTCATCCGGGTCGATGTTGCAGTTTTCCAGCACCTTGCGGTTGACAACGCCGCCGCCCAGCACTTCGATCCAGCCGGTGTGCTTGCACAGGGGGCAGCCCTTGCCGCCGCACTCAAAGCAGCTGACGTCCACCTCGACGCTGGGCTCGGTGAAGGGGAAGTAAGAGGGACGCAGGCGGGTGCGGGTGTCCTTGCCGAACAGCTTCTGCACGAAGGTGTTCAGTGCGCCCTGCAAATCGCCCAGGGTGATGCCCTTATCCACCACCAGGCCCTCCATCTGGTGGAACATGGGGCTGTGGGTGGCGTCGGAGTCGGAGCGGAAGACACGGCCGGGGATCAGTACTTTAATGGGCGGCTTCTGGCTGTCCATGGTGCGGATCTGGCCGCCGGAGGTCTGGGTGCGGAGCAAAAACTCGTCCGACAGGTAGAAGGTGTCCTGCATATCCCGGGCGGGATGGTCTTTGGGCACGTTCAGGCGGGTGAAGTTGTGGTCGTCATCCTCGATCTCGGGGGACTCCGCCACAGCAAAGCCCATGCCAGAGAAGACGTCGATGATCTGGTTGGTCACCAGCGTCAGGGGGTGCAGACCGCCCACGGGGCGGGTCTTGGCGGGCAGGGTGATGTCCACCGTCTCGGCGGCGTTGCGGGCAGCCAGCTCGGCCTGCTTTACCTGCTCTGCGGCAGCGTCGTACTCTGCCTGCACCTTTGCCTTGAGCTCGTTGATGATCTTGCCCATGGCGGGGCGCTCCTCCGGGGCAAGATCATCAACGAGCTCAAGGCAAAGGTGCA
>RKCM01000233.1 GCA_014858325.1 Oscillospiraceae bacterium
CTGGGCGTGCTGCGCCGGATGTACGAGCTGGGCGTGCGGATGATGACCCTGACCTGGAACCACGAGAACGAGCTGGCCAGCCCCAACGTGGTGCCCGGCGGCGGCATCGACTCCATCTGGCCCTGCCGCCCCAACACCGAGACGGGCCTGAAGGAAAAGGGCTTTGCCTTTTTGGCCGAGATGGAGCGGCTGCACCTCATCGTGGACGTGAGCCATCTGTCCGATAAGGGCTTCTGGGACATTGCACAGCACAGCACCCGGCCCTTTGCCGCCAGCCACTCCAACTGCCGGGCACTGGCCCCTCACTGCCGCAACCTCACCGATGAGATGATCCGGGTGATGGGAGAGCGGGGCGGTCTGGTGGGCCTGAACTACTGCTCCGGCTTTCTGGACGATCAGCCCAGCCCCGACCTGTGCCGCAGCACCGTGGCCCTGATGGCCAAGCACGCAGCCCATTTCAAGCAGGTGGGCGGCATCGGCATCCTCGGTCTGGGCAGCGATTTTGACGGCATCGGCGGCAAGCTGGAGATGGACAATTGCTCCAAGCTCCCCCTGCTGGCCGAGGCTCTGCGGAAGGAAGGTTTCACCGAGGACGAGGTGGAGGCCATCTTCTTCCGCAACGCCCAGCGGTTCTTTGAGGAAAATTTGTAAAAACGAAGGAGAATATTCCGATATGGATAAAAACATGACGCTGGAAAAGCGCATCGCCGCCGAGCTGTATTCCTATCCGGGCAGGATGAGCGTGGTGGTGGACGACCTGCAGGGCCACACCGTGGAGATGGGGGCCGACGAAGAATACGAGACGGCCTCCTGCATCAAGGCTTTCATCCTGGCGGTGCTGTATCTGCAGGCCGGCCGGGGCAAGGCCGATCTGGAAGAAGAGATCACCTACGAGCAGAGCCAGTTTGTGGATGGCTCCGGGATGCTGCGGGCCCTCGGCGTGGGGGCAAAGCTCAAGGTGAAGGACACCGCCACCATGATGATCATCTGCTCGGACAACATCGCCACCAACATGATCATCGATTATCTGGGGCTGGACACCATCAACGCCTGCATCCGGGAGCTGGGCTTTGCCCACACGGTGCTCCACAACCCCCTCCACTTTGACCGCTACGAGAAGCTGGGCACCACCACGCCCCGGGATTACGCCGCCCTGTTTGCGCAGGTGGCCAAGGGCACCCTTGTCAGCCCGGAGGCCAGTGCGGCTATGCTGGGCATTTTCCGGCAGCAGCACTACAACACCATGCTGACCCACGATTTCCCCCAGTTCTATCTGGACTGCGAGGAGACCGGGGAGCCGGAGCTCATCTGGGTGGCCAGCAAAAGCGGCAGCATGAACGCCTGCCGCAACGACGGCGGCATCATCCATACCCCCTACGGCGAGTACGTCATCGTGCTGATGAACAAGGACTTCCACGACATCATCGAGTACGACGGCCACCCGGCCATGGTGTACGGAGCAAGAGTGTCCCGGATGATCTTGGACCAGCTCCTGGCCTGTGAGGGCAAGCTGTATCTCGATTAAAAGCGTCTGGACTCTCCCTTTGGGAGAGCGGATGCGAAGCGCCTGAGAGGGCGAATATTTGTTGAAAAAAGAGGAATTATGACAACTGGTATTACGATCACCCCCTTGATGATGGCATTCCTGATCTTGATGACCGGGTTTGCAGGCTTTGTGGATTCGGCAGCGGGGGGCGGCGGCCTCATCAGCCTGCCGGCCTATCTCTTTGCGGGGCTGCCGCCCCACTACACCTACGCCACCAATAAGTTCAGCGCCGCCTGCGGCACCACCTTTGCCACGGCCAGCTTTTTCAAGAGCGGAGCCATGAACGTCAAGGTGGGCGTGCTGGCGGCGGTCGGCAGCTTTGCGGGCAGCGCGCTGGGGGCCCACATCGTGCTGCTGCTCAGCGACGAGGCCCTGCGGACCATGATGTTCATCATCCTGCCCATTGCGGCGGCCATCATCCTGTGGCAGCGCAACCTGCCGGACGAGAACCGGGACGACGGCACCCTGAACGGCAAAAAGGCCCTGCTGGCCCTTGCCATCGGCCTGGGCATCGGCCTTTACGATGGCATCATGGGCCCCGGCACGGGCACCTTTGCCATCATCGCCTTTACCACCCTGATGGGCTTTGACCTGAAAACGGCCAACGGCAACGGCAAGGTGCTCAACCTGGCCAGCAACTATGCCAGCCTGTTCACCTACCTGATGAGCGGGCTGGTGGTGTTCCCCATCGGCATCCCCTGCGCCGTCAGCAACATCGTGGGAAACCTGCTGGGCTCCCACTTTGCGCTGAAGAAGGGCGCCAAGTTCATCCGGCCCATGATGCTGGTGGTGCTGGTGCTGCTGCTGGGCAAGCTCATCTCAGACGCCGTATTGTAAAGAACAGGGCAAAACAAAAAGCGGGGAGCCGGGGGGCTCTCCGCTTTTGCTGTATGCTGAAACTTATTCGATGACGAGGGCCTTATCAAAAAAGGCGAAGCCGAAGGCTCCGGGGCCTGCGTGGGTGCCGATGACGCAGCCGATCTGCCGCACCAGCGCCTCGGGCTGATGGAGGGTCTCCGCGAGATAGGTCTGGATGGGGGCCACCTCCCGGTGGGAGACGGTGTAGCCCACCAGCGCGGGGAAGTTCGGGTTCAGCCCGCCCAGCTCTTCCATCTTTTTGAAGAGGGCGACGTAGGCCCCGGGCAGGCCCCGGGCCTTGCCCGCCATGGCCACCTTGCCCTCCTTGATGGTGATGAGGGGCTTGATGCCCAGCATCCCGCCCGCCACGGCCACGGCGGCGGGCAGACGGCCGCCCTTGCGCAGGTACTTCAGGTCGTCAATGACGGCCACGAGGTGCAGGTGCTCCTTGGCGTGTTCCAGCGTGGCGGCGATCTGCACGGCGGTCTTGCCGGCGTCCCGCAGCTGGACAGCCAGCTGCACCAGCAGAGCCTCGCCCAGGCAGACGTTGGCGCTGTCCACGAACAGCACGTTGTCCACATTGGCAAGGTCGGCGGCCAGCTTGGCGCACTGCCAGGTGCCGGAGAGGGCGTGGCTGAGGAAGATGCCGATCACCTCGTCCCTGGCGGCTGCCGCCTCGGTGAAGAAGCGCTCAAACAGCTCGGGGCTGGGCTGGCTGGTGGTGGGCAGCTTTTTGCAGCCGGCCATGCGGGCGTAGTATTCGGTGGGGGTCAGGTCCACGCCGTCCCGGAGGACGGTGCCGTCCTCCAGCGTGACGTTGAGGGGGATGACGGTCACGCCCAGCTGCTCGGCTTCGGCGGGCAGGATGTCGGACGCGGAATCGGTGAGAATACGGATCATATTATCGTTACCTCATAACAGTAAAACAACAAAAAGAATCAAAAAGTCGGTAAAAGTATACCAGAGTGGAGCGGGAAAAGTCAATTGCCGGAGCAAAATTTCTTCGGCAAAACGCAGAACTGCTTGCGCCGGGAGCGGCGAGTGTGGTACAATGGCCGCCGATGGGAGGAGAGCCGCATGGAGAAACCGAGAAAAAAGCCCTACGGCCCGGTGTTCTGGTGCGCCTTTGGCCGGGCGGCGGCGCAGTTTGCCGCAGTGGCGGCCCTTGCCGCCCTGCTGCTGCCCGGCGGACAGACGGC
>RKCM01000203.1 GCA_014858325.1 Oscillospiraceae bacterium
GTGGACGGGCATCCCCGCCGTGAAGATCCGGGAGACCGAGTTTACCAAGCTGGCCGGGCTGGAAGGGGAGCTGAAAAAGAAGATCATCGGGCAGGACGAAGCCGTGCATCTGGTGGCACAGGCCGTCAAGCGGAGCCGGGCCGACCTTTCGGGCCGCCGCCGCCCCGCCAGCTTCATCTTTGTGGGCCCCACCGGCGTGGGCAAGACCGAGCTGGTGAAGCAGCTGGCCAGTCAGCTCTTCGACGGCCCGGACCCCCTCATCCGGCTGGACATGAGCGAGTACATGGAAAAGTACGCCGTCTCCCGGATGATCGGCTCGCCCCCGGGCTATGTGGGCTACGAGGAGGCAGGCCAGCTGACCGAGAAGGTCCGCCGCCGCCCCTACAGCGTGGTGCTGTTTGACGAAATCGAGAAGGCCCACCCCGACGTCATGAACATCCTGCTCCAAATTTTGGACGAGGGCAAGATCAACGACGCCCAGGGCCGCACCGTGGATTTCTCCAACACCGTCATCTGCATGACCTCCAACGCGGGCAGCTCCGACCAGAGCACGGGCGGCCTCGGCTTCAACAAGAGCCCTGCCCAGCTGAGCGAGGAGAAGACCCGCAAGGCCCTGGGGCAGTTCCTCCGGCCGGAGTTTCTGGGCCGGGTGGATGAAGTCATCGCCTTCAAGCCGCTCAGTCAGGAGACACTGGAGGGCATCGCCGCCCTGATGCTGGACGAGTACAAGCCCAGCATGGAGGAAAAGGGCATCGCCTACGGCTACACCCCGGCGGCGCTGAAAGCGCTGGTGGCCCGCAGCGAGGGCGGCAAGTTTGGCGCCCGCGATTTGCGCCGCACCATTCGCAAGGCCGTGGAGGACCCCGCCGCCGAGCGCATCATCGAGGGCACGCTGGCTTCCGGCGGGAGCCTGACCGTGGACGCCGACGAGAACGGCAACGTGGTGCTGAAATAAGAGCAGACGCAAAAATACGCAGAAAAAAGACGCTCCCGTGCCAGACGGGGGCGTCTTTTGCGCAGCTGCTTTAGTTGAACTTGAAGATCTTCCGGGCGATGCGGTAGCCGCCGAGGATGATGGCGTCGCTCTTGGGGAAGTGGAGGTTGGTGATGCCGCCGAAGCCCAGACGGATGGAGGCGTAGACGCCGGAGCTGGTGTGAGCCTTGAGGTACTTCCACAGCTCAGTCTTCTTCTCTTTGGCCTCGGCGCTGCCGTCCAGCAGCAGGAAGATGTCGCTGACGGCCATCATGATGGAGAGGTAGTGGAGCAGGTAGGCCCGCAGCTTTTTCTCCTTTTTCAGGGTCGGGGCGTCCAGGTCCTGGCAGTCGATCATGTGCTTGGTGACCCGCAGCTGCTGGTCCACCCGCTTGACCATGACGCTCTCGTTCACGCTCTGGTCGGCCCGGCCGATGAAGTAGCGGTAGAGGTCCAGGTCCATATAGTACAGGGTCTTGACGTAGGGCAGGGGCTGGTAGACGAAGATGTTGTCCACGTAGAAAGTGTGCTTGGGCAGCACCATGCCGCACTGGCGCAGCACCTCGGTGCGGTAGATCACCGAGTGCATCAGCAGGTTCTGGTCCGGGCGGAAACGGCCCACGTGCATCCAGGTGAACAGCCGCTCGGTGGGGAAGACGTTGGTGTACCGCACGGTGTGGCTGGTGGCATCCTCCACGTGCTCGTAGACGTAGTTGCAGATCATCAGGTCCGGCGCGGTGCCCCGGTGGACCAGAGCCTGCAGGCGGGCGAGCACCTTCTTCAGAGCGTCGGTGTCCAGCCAGTCGTCGCTGTCCACCACCTTGTAGTACAGGCCGGTGGCGTTGCGGATGCCTTGATTGACGCCCTCGCCGTGGCCGCCGTTCTCCTGATGGATGGCCTTGACGATGGTGGGATACTGGGCGGCGTATTCATCGCAGATGGCGGGGGTATCGTCCTTGACGGAGCCGTCGTCTACCAGGATGATCTCGGCCTGCTCGCCAGCGGAGAGCAGCGTCTCGATGCAGTGGCGCATATAATCCGCCGAGTTGTAGCAGGGGACGGCAAAGGTAATGAGTTTTTGCATAAAGCACTCCTTATCGTGTGTGGGAAACCGGGCCAAAGGCGCGGCTAAGATTCTTTAGATGGAGAGATGTATCCTTATTATAGCATTTTCGCGCACGAAAAGCTATCGAAACCACAAAATCCCTCACAAAACCCGTGATTTTATGGTATACTAGGGCTTAATGTTTCGGCAAAGGAGAGATTTTGATGGAAGATGCGCGCTCGATCTTGAAGAAGGTGTTCGGCTACGACCGTTTCCGCCCCGGGCAGGAGGAGATCGTCCGGCAGCTGCTGGGGGGCCGGGATGTGCTGGCGGTGATGCCCACCGGCGCGGGCAAATCCATCTGCTATCAGGTGCCCGCGCTGCTGCTGCCGGGCATCACCATCGTGGTGTCGCCGCTGGTCAGCCTGATGAAGGACCAGGTGGGGGCGCTGGTGCAGGCCGGGGTGGCGGCAGCCTTCCTCAACAACAGCCTCACCGACAACCAGAAAGCCCTGATGCTCCGCCGCGCCCGGGAGGGCTGGTATAAGATCATTTACGTGGCCCCGGAGCGGCTGGAGATGCCGGGCTTCCAGCGGTTCGCGCAGGAGCAGCGCATCAGCATGGTGACGGTGGACGAGGCCCACTGCATCAGCCAGTGGGGGCAGGATTTCCGCCCCAGCTACCTGCGCATCCGGGAATTTGTGGACAGCCTGCCGGAGCGCCCGGTGGTGGGAGCCTTTACCGCCACGGCCACCGCCCGGGTCCGGGAGGACATCCGCAGCCATCTGGCCCTGCACGAGCCCTACGAGGTGACCACGGGCTTCGACCGCCCCAACCTCTATTTTGAGACCCGCAAGGCCCTGCCCAGCGAGAAGCCCCGGCTGCTGCTGGAGCTGGTGCTGCGGGAGGGGGAGAACACCGGCATCGTCTACTGCTCCACCACCAAACAGGTGGACGAGACGGCCCGCCTGCTGCAGAGCCGGGGCATCCGGGCGGCGGCCTACCACGCCAAGCTGGACCCCGAGGTGCGCCGGAAGAATCAGGACGACTTCCTCTACGACCGCATCCAGATCATGGTGGCCACCAACGCCTTCGGCATGGGCATCGACAAGCCCAACGTGCGGTTCGTCATCCACTACAATATGCCCAAGGACATCGAGAGCTATTATCAGGAGGCGGGCCGCGCGGGCCGGGACGGCCTGCCCTCCCGCTGCATCCTGCTCTACTCCGGCACCGACGTGCGGACCATCCGCTTTTTCATCGAGAAGGAACAGGAAGCTGACAACGGCCTGCCCGCCGACGTAAAGGCCGAAGCCGCCCGCAAGGCGGAGGAGCGGCTCAAGTACATGACCTTCTACTCCACCACGCCCCGCTGCCTGCGGGGGTTCATGCTGCAATATTTCGGCGAGGCGGCCCCCGCCCAGTGCGGCAACTGTTCCTCCTGCCTGCGGGCCGAGGAAGCCGCCCGGGACATCGAGGAGCGGGCCGCTGCCGCCCAGCAGCGGGCTTCCGCCTCCGCCCGCCGTCTGGCCCAGCGGCC
>RKCM01000018.1 GCA_014858325.1 Oscillospiraceae bacterium
ACTTGAGCCCCGGCAGCCCCGATTCCAGCGTCCCCGCCCGGCGGAAGCCATAGGTCTCGTACAGCGCGATCGCCGGGGAATTTTCCGTAAAAACGTCCAGCCGGAGGGCCTTGCAGCCGGTCTCCCGGTGCAGCCGCTCAAAGAGGGCATACCGGGCCTTGCGTCCGGCGGTTTCCTCCGAGAGGTGCTCCTGCCGGGCCAGCTCTGCCACTTCCACCCGCTCCACTGTGAGCGGCACCTGCCAGCGCCGGCACAGCTCCCGGACAAAGGCCTCGTCCCGGTCGGCGGCAGCGCCCCGCAGCCCGTGGTTCACATGGCAAACGCTCAGCGCAAAGCCATACTCCGGCTGCAGGGCCAGCAAAAGGCGCAGCAGGGCCATGCTGTCTGCCCCGCCGGAGACGGCTGCCGCCAGCTGCAGCGGCCTGCCCGCAGGGGCTTCCAGCAGCGCTTCGGCCTCGCAAAAGGCCCGGACACGCTGCAAAAAAAGCGAAAAGTCGTTCGGTTTCATCAGCGTTTGAAATCCACATCCATAAAGCGGGTGTGGGCGCCGTCCCAGCCCAGCGGCACGGTGCTGGTCTCACCGTGGCGGTTTTTGGCCACGATGCACTCGGCGGTGTCCGCGTCCACCTCGGCCCCATCGGGGTTCTGGCTGGCGTAGTAGGAGTCGCGGTAGAGGAACAGCACGCAGTCGGCGTCCTGCTCGATGGAGCCGGAGTCGCGCAGGTCGGACAGCTGGGGGCGGTGGGAGGAGTTGTTGCCCTGCTTTTCCACCGCACGGGACAGCTGCGAAAGCGCGATGATAGGCACGTTCATCTCCTTGGCCATGATTTTCAGGTTTCGGGTGATGGAGCTGATCTCCTGCACGCGGTTCTCGCTGCGCTGGCCCGTGGTCATCAGCTGCAGATAGTCGATGACGATGAGGCCCACGTTGGGGCGGCTGGGGTCCTGATTCACCCGGCGAATTTTTGCCTTCATCTCGGTGATGGTGATGCCGGAGGTGTCGTCCATGTAGATGGGCGCGTCGTGGAGCTTCTCGGTGGCGAGGGCCAGATACTCCCAGTCCTCGGCCCGGAGCGCGCCGGTGCGGAAGGCCTGGCTGTCGATGCCGGCTTCCGCCGACAGGATGCGGTTGGTCAGCTGTTCCTTGGTCATTTCCAGGCTGAAGATGGCCACGGGCACCTTCTGCTGCATGGCCACCCGGGTGGCAATGTTCAGCGCAAAGCTGGTCTTGCCCATGCCGGGGCGGGCGGCCAGGATGATGAGGTCGCCCCGGCCCAGGCCCGTCAGCACCGTATCCAGCAGGCGGAACCCGGTGGGGATGCCCTTGTACTTGTCTGCATCGGGGCCGCTGATCTTCTGGAGGTTGGTCAGCGTCTCCACCATGCTGGAGGAAAGGGGGGTCAATGCGCTGGAGTCCCGGCCGGAGCGAATTTCATAGATGCGCTGCTCGGCGTTTTCCAGCAAAAGGTCGGCGTCGGGCTCGTCGCCAGCGTCCTGCAAAATGTCCTTGGCCACCCCCATCAGCTGGCGCACCAGATACTTTTCCTGCACGATCTGGGCGTAGGCTTTTACGTTGGAGATGCTGGGCACCGTCTCGGCAAGGCCCGTCAGGTACACCTTGGCCTCGTCGGCGCTGGGGAAAACGCCGTCCGAGATCACCGCATCCAGCAGCGTCACAAAGTCGATGGTCTGGTCGGCGGTAAACAGCCGCAGCATCTCGGAGTAAATTTGCGCGTTCTGCCGGGTGTAGAACATCTCGGGCCGGATGATTTCCACCAGGTCCGTCAACGTCTCGGGCTTGAGCAGCACCGCGCCCAGCACGCTCTGCTCCGCCTGCATGTTGTAAGGCAGGTTGACGCCCATGCTCTCCAGATTCAGTTCATTGGAATAATGTCGTTCGTTCGGCATAATTTTTTCCTCAGGTCGTCCGTTTCAAAAGCGAAAAAGCGCCCCCTGCCGTTGAGGGGGCGCAGACAGGCGCTTTGCCGATGCTCCGGCGTCAGGCCTGTTCCACTTCCACTTGGATCTTGAAGGAAGCCACGACACCGACGTACAGGCGGACCTTGGCGTTGAAGACGCCGGCATCCTTGATGTCCTTGGTCTCCAGCTCGATCTTCTTCTTGTCGATGGGCGCACCGGCCAGAGCAGCCAGAGCCTCGGCCACCTCTTTGCCGGTGACCTTGCCGTGCAGACGGCCGGAAGCGCCGCCCTTGGCCCGGATGGTCACGGTCTTGCCCTCGATCTTGGCGGCCAGTGCCTTGGCAGCAGCCACATTTTCTGCCTCGTGGAAATCGGCAGCGGCTTCCTTGCCGCGTGCAATATTCACCGCGCTGGCGTCGGCCACAGCGGCCAGCTTGCGCGGGAACAGAAAGTTGCGGGCGTAGCCGTCGGAGACCTCATGGATCTCGTCCTTCTTGCCAATGCCCTTGACGTCCTGCTTCAGAATCACTTTCATGATATTATCCCTCACTTCTCACCGGGAACCCGGTGCAGTTTTCTGGTTCTAGTATACCGCAATTGCTCTTATTCGGCAAGCTCTTTCGCGGCCACGTCCAAGGCCACCTCAATGACCTTGTCCATATCGTAGTACTTGTACTCGCCCAAGCGCCCGCCGAAGAGCACGTTCGGCTCCGCGTCGGCCAGCGCCTTGTACCGGGCGTAAAGGGCCCCGTTCTTCTCGTCGTTGACGGGGTAGTAGGGCTCGGCTCCATGTTCGTACGGGGCCGGGTATTCCCGGGTAATGATCGTGCGGGGCTGATCGCCGCCCGGTTCGAAATGCTTGTGTTCGATGATCCGGGTGTAGGGAATTTCGCGCTCGGTGAAATTCATTACGGCGACGCCCTGATAGTTGGGGGTGTCGAGCGTTTCGTGTTCGAAGCGCAGCGAGCGGTACTCCAGCTCTCCGAGTCTAAAATCGTAGTATTCGTCGATGCGGCCCGTGAAAACGATGCGGTCGCAGAGGCTTTCCCAGTGCGTGCGGTCGGCGAAGAAATCGGTGTCGCAGCGCACCTCGACGCCTGCGAGCAATCCGTCCACGAGTTTGTTGTAGCCGCCGATGGGGATACCCTGCCAGCGGTCGTTGAAGTAGTTGTTGTCGAAGGTGAAGCGCACCGGCAGGCGTTTGATGATGAATGCCGGCAGTTGGGTGGCGTCGCGTCCCCACTGTTTTTCGGTGTAACCTTTCACGAGCCGTTCGTAGATGTCGATGCCGACCAGCGAGATGGCCTGTTCTTCGAGGTTCCGGGGCTCCGAAATGCCTGCTTCGTGACGCTGACGGTCGATCATCTCCGCTGCCTGGGCGGGCGTGGTAACGCCCCACATGGCGTAAAAAGTGTTCATGTTGAAAGGCAGGTTGTAGAGCTTGCCCTTGTAGTTGGCCACCGGGGAGTTGATGTAGTTGTTGAATTCGACGAAGCGGTTCACGAACTCCCACACTTCGCGGTTGGAGGTGTGGAAGATGTGGGCGCCGTATTTGTGGACGCGGATGCCTTCGCGCTCCTCGCAGTAAGCGTTTCCGCCCGTGTGGGGCCGTCGGTCGATGACCAGC
>RKCM01000066.1 GCA_014858325.1 Oscillospiraceae bacterium
CGCCGCCCGCTTTGCGGCCCTGCTGGGCAAGCAGGCGGCCCGGCAGCCCGACCTGCCCCTGCGGGTGCTGGGTCCCACCCCGGGCAACATTGAAAAGATCAACGACACTTACCGCTACAAGCTCACCATCAAATGCCGCAACGACCGCCGCTTCCGGGATCTTGTCCGGGAAACGCTGGGCCTGTACGAGCAGGAAAAACTGCCTGCGAAGGCCACCGTGGCCGTGGACCTGCATTCCGATGGCGATATCTGACATAAGATCATAAAAAATATTGGAGGAGACCAACTATGGCGATCCGTAACATTGTAAAAGAAGGCGACCCCATCCTGAACAAGGTGTGCCGCCCTGTGACCAACTTTGACGACCGTCTGGCGACGCTGCTGGACGATATGCGCGAGACCATGATCGACGCCGACGGCGTGGGTCTGGCCGGCCCGCAGGTGGGAATGCTCCGCCGCCTGTTCGTGGTGTGGGACACCACCGACGCCCCGGAGGAGATCCCTGCAGATTATGAGTACAAGTTCATCGACTTTGTGAACCCCGAGATCCTCGCCGTGTCCGAGGACGAGGAGACGGCCTACGAGGGCTGCCTGTCCTTCCCGGGGCACAACGGTGCCGTCACCCGTCCGGCTGCCGTCAAGGTGCGGGCACAGGACCGCAACGGCAATTGGTTCGAGCTGGAAGCCGAGGGGCTGCTTGCCCGCTGCATCCAGCACGAGAATGACCATCTGGACGGCATCACCATCATGCAGTCCAGCGAGTATTTCTATGAGGATACCGAGGAAGGCCGTGCTGCTGCCCGCAAAGCGAAAGGAAACAACTGATGCGCATTTTGTTCATGGGCACGCCGGATATCGCGGCAGAGTGCCTGAAAGCCCTCTATGCGGCGGGGCACGAGATCTGCGGCGTGTACACCCGGCGGGATAAGCCGGTGGGCCGCAAGCAGGTGCTCACCGCGCCCCCGGTCAAAGAGGTGGCGCAGGAGCACGGCACCCCCGTCTTCCAGCCCCGCACCCTGCGGGACGGCGGCGAGGACGCCAACATCAAGGCACTGGCTCCCGAGCTCATCGTGGTGGTGGCCTACGGCTGCATCCTGCCTAAGTCCGTGCTGGAGATCCCGAAATACGGCTGCATCAACCTCCATGTCTCCCTGCTGCCCAAGTACCGCGGCAGCGCCCCGGTGCAGTGGGCGGTGCTGAACGGCGACGCCGAGACGGGCGTGTCCATCATGCAGATGGACGAGGGCCTGGACACCGGCGATGTGCTGTGCTGTGAGCGGATGGCCATTGATCCCGAGGAGACCAGCGGGGAGCTGTTTGACCGGGTGACGGCGGTGGGGGCCAAGACCCTCTGCCGTGTCATCCCGGAGATCGCCGCAGGCACCCTGAAGCCCCGGCAGCAGGACCACGCCCACGCCACGCTGGCCCCCATGCTGGATAAGGCCATGGCGGAGTTTAAGCTCACCGAGAGCGCCGACCACATCCACAACTGGGTGCGGGGCATGGCCCCCTGGCCCGGCGCGTGGTTTACCACCTCCGGCGGCAAAAAACTGAAAGTGACGGAGTGCCGGGTGGCCGCTTCCAAGGGGGAAGCGGCCGGCACCGTGCTGGCTACCAAGCCCCTTACCGTGGCCTGCGGTGAGGGAGCCATCCAGCTGCTGCACGTGGTGCCGGAGGGCAAAAAGCCCATGGACGGCACTTCCTTTGCGGCTGGCCTCCGCCTGAAGGCGGGGGATACCCTCTGATGGCGGCCAATCCCCGGGCGGCGGCGGTGGCCGCCCTCGTCCGGCAGGAGCAGGACGGCTTTTCCAATTTGGTGCTGGACGGCGAGTTGCGCCGCCAGAAGCTGGAGGGCCGTGACAAAGCGTTTGCCAGCGCCATTTTTTATACGGTGCTGGAACACCGGGGCACCCTGGACTATATCCTGGAGCAGTTTTTGCCCAAGGGGCTGGCCAAGCTGGACGCCCCGGTGCGGGAGATCCTGCGGGCCGCTCTGGCGCAGGCCCGCTATATGCAGGTGCCCGCTTCCGCTGCCGTCAACGAGGCCGTCAAGCTGACCCGCACTTTCAAAAAGGCCAGCGCCTCCGGCCTCGTCAACGCCGTGCTGCGCAAAGCCTGCGGATACGATCTGGAAACGGCAAAATTCCAAAACGACCTGGAAAAGCTGATGGTGCTGGGCTCTGCCGGCCGGGACGTGGCGGCCTTTTTGCAAACGCATTACCCGGAGGAGGCGCTGGGCATCCTGACCCACACCGCCGACGGCGGCTGCACCAGCCTGCGGGCCAACCCCCTCAAGGCGGACGCAGAGACCCTCTGTAAGCTGCTGCTGGAAAGCGGCGATGCGGAGAGTGCTGTCCCGGGCGTCGTGCCCGGCAGCGTGCTGGCAAAGTTTGTGGGCAGCCCGGCGGACAAAGCACTTTTCCGGCAGGGCTATTACCATGTGGAGGGGCAGGCCAGCCAGCTGGCAGCCCTCTGTCTGGAAGCCAAGCCCGGAGAGACCGTGCTGGATCTCTGCGCGGCCCCCGGCGGCAAAACGCTGCTGCTGGCCGAGGAGATGCAGGGCAAAGGCAGGCTCCTCAGCTGTGATGTGACCGAGAGCCGCGTCCAGCTCATCGCCAAGGCCGTGGAGCGGATGGGCTTTGCAGATTGCGTTGAAACGCTCTGCAACGATGCCACAAAACCAAACCCCAAGCTGCCCGCCGCCGACCGCATACTGGTGGATGCACCCTGCAGCGGCCTGGGCATCCTGGCCAAAAAGCCGGATATCCGCTATAAGAGCCTGCCCAAGGCCCGCCACGATGAATTATTGGCCACCCAATCGGCCATCCTCGATACGGCGGCGTCTGTGCTCAAGCCGGGCGGGCGTCTCGTGTACTCCACCTGCACCATCGACCCCGCCGAGAACGAGGAACAGGTGGCAGCCTTTCTGGCCCGCCACCCGGAGTTTTCGGCGGTCACCCCCGGCGCGGCTCTGCCTGCCGGGATGACGGTGGGGGAGTATGGTGCCCTCTCGGTGCCCACCCGGACCGGGATGGACGGATTTTTTCTCTGCGCGATGCAGAAAAACAGATGACCCTCTCATAAGGAGAACGCAATGGAACAAAAACGCTGTATTTCCTCTCTGACGCTGGACCAGCTGGCGGCTGAGCTCAAAGCCATGGGCCAGCCGGGCTTCCGTGCCAAACAGATCTTCCACTGGGTACACCAGAAGTTGGCCACGGAGTTTTCGGCCATGACCGACCAGCCCAAGACCCTGCTGGCCAAGCTGGAAGAGCAGTTTTACATCGCAGCCCCTCAGATCGAGCGCCGGCAGGAGGCAAAGGACGGCACCGTCAAATACCTGCTGCGGATGGCCGACGGCAACTGCATCGAGACCGTTGTGATGCGCTACCACTACGGCAACACCGTCTGTGTGTCCACCCAGGTGGGCTGCCGGATGGGCTGCCGCTTCTGCGCCTCCACCCAGGCAGGCCGGGTGCGCAATCTG
>RKCM01000100.1 GCA_014858325.1 Oscillospiraceae bacterium
TCTGGGACAAAGTCGGCAGCTGGTACGGCGACAAGATCGCGGCCGTCCACTTCAAGGGCCAGAACTTCCGGCCCGACGGCACCCTCTACTCCACCAGCCTCGAAGACTCCTGCGTGGATTACGAGGGCGGCTTTGCCATGCTGCGCCAGATGCCGCAGCCTTTCCTGCCCGTCCTGCGGGAGGAGGCCGTCCCCGCCCGCGCGGAAAGCGATATTGCGTTCATGAAACGGTTTGCGCGGTAATCCTGATAAATGCGATAATAAAAGACCAGCGCTGCATTTTTGTTCGCAACGCTGGTCTCTTTTTGGTTACAGCCACTGCTGGATGCGGCCGGGCATAATATTTTTGTGCTGATAGATAAAATCAACGAGCACGTTCTTGTCGATGATTTCCATCCCGGCGGTATTGTAGTATTCGCCGCCCACAGTAAACAGGTAGACCTTATCACCGTTCGCAATCAAGTCCCGAAATTGGTCGCCGTCGAGCGGGACATGGCCCGTCTTGACCTGCGGGTACGCTTTGTGGCTTCCGTCTCTTGCCACGACCACAAATTCGTAGGTCTGGGTGGACAGCTTGTTGGTGCTGGAGTAAAGCAAGTAGTCTTTTTCCAGCTGCAAGTACAGGCTCACGGCTTCTTCCACATCTTCTGCCTGCAGAAAATCCAGAATCTCGTCCCGTTTCACCGCGCGATCCGGGTAGAATTGCGTGCCCGTGAGGGCATTGTACAGATGTTCCGAATAGCGCAGCAGAGCGTCGTTTTTGATGTGCTGCAAGGCTGCGCTGGCCCGGAAGCTGTTGACCACTTTCCCGGGCACCACCTCCACCGTGCCGATTTCATGGAACTCCACATCCACATAGTTGATAAGGTCTTCCCGGACGTGAGCGGCATCGCAGTTGTATTTCCAGGTACTCAGCACACGGCACAAATAGTAAATGCCGTTGCAGCGCGTCCAAATCAGGTCATCGACGGCCATCTCTTTCAGGGCATGAATGGACATCACAAAACCCTGTTTGCCGGGATACTGCTCCCGCCCTTTCTCCTCGCACTCCTCGATGGAAGCCGGAACGTAGGGGGCATCGTTGTCGTCCCTCAGCAGCCAGCCCACACCCAGAATGTTGTTTTTGTGGCAGAACGCAAATGTTCTTTTGGGATCTCCGCTTCCCGTTTTGATGGTCGCTCTCCATAAGTAGATATCTTTATCCGTCATTTTGTTTCTCCCGTGCTCATAAACCACTGCACAAAATCCCGGATGCAGGGGTCCCAGACGTCGTAGTTGTGGCCGCCGGGATACTCATGGTACTCGCAGGTCACGCCGGGCTTTTGAGCAAATTGGGGCGAAAAGCGGCGGTTGTCCGGCGTGAGGAAGTCCATATCGCCGCAGGCATGGAAAACGCGCAGCGGGTGCCCCGTGAGGTCCGCGCCGTCCAGCAGGGCGCTGGCGCTGACGGGCGTGGGGTCGGTGGCGTTTTCGCCGAGGATGCTGTTCTTCCATATCTGGCCCAGCGCCGCAAAATCCGGGCTGCCCGCGATGGGCCGGGTGCCGTTCAAAAACTCTTCCAGATAGAGCGGTGCCGAGAAAACACCGCAGGCCCCGAAGGTCGCCGGGGCAGAGAGGGCCGTGTGGAGCGCACCGAAGCCGCCCATGGACTGGCCCGCCACCGCGACGTTTTCCCGGGAAAACTCGACGTGGAACATCTGCCGCGCCAACGCGGGCAGCTCCTGGGCCAGATAGGTCTGGTAGGGCAGGCCGTTGGCCATGTTCATGGCAAAGCTGAAATCGATGTTGGGCATCAAAACGATGAGGTTGCAGCTCTCCGCATACCGCTCCAGCGAGGTGTAGCGCGTCCAGGTATAGTCGGTGCCGCCCGCCCCGTGGAGCAGGATCAGCAATTTGGGGTCTGCCGTAAAGCCAAGCTTTTTCTTGTCGTCCGCCGGGACGATCATGGAGAGGGTGCTGTCTTTGTACAGCGCCTGAGAGTGGATCACACCATGAAACAACGCCATCTTCTGTTCTCCTTTCGCATCGCAAAACACGGGACGCTTGTGTGCGCGCCCCGCTATCGGACTCTGGTCGGTTTACTCTCATGGTAACGGTTTCCGCCGCGTTTGTCAACCGAAAGATACGACTTTTCCCGGCAAAAAAGCCGCCCTTTGCGCATGGAGCACAAAAAGCGGCTTTTTATCGTCTTATTTCAGGAGCAAAGAGCCTTGCGGAGGCTTATTCCGGCAGGTCCTCTTCGTTCTCCAGGCTGTGCCAGACGTTCTGGACGTCATCGTTGTCCTCCAGAGAATCCAGCAGCTTGCCCATGGCCTTCAGCTGATCGGGGTCGGTCAGGCGGGTGGTGGTCATGGGGACCATGGCCAAATCGTCGGAGAGGATCTCATAGCCCTTCTCCTCCATGGTCTTGACGACAGCGGAGTAGTTCTCGGGGTCGGTGGTGATCTCCGCAGCCTCTTCGCCTGCATCGAAATCCTCTGCACCGGCATCCAGAGCATCCATCATGGCCTCGTCGGCGTCCTTATCCTCCAGAGAGATGTCGATGACGCCCTTCTGGCTGAACAGGAAGGCCACACAGCCCATGGAACCCAGGTTGCCGCCGTTCTTATCAAAGTAGTGGCGCAGGTCGGCAGCGGTACGGTTGCGGTTGTCGGTCAGGGTCTCCACCATGACTGCCACGCCGCCGGGGCCGTAGCCCTCGTAGGTGATGGCCTCGAACTCGGTCTTGTCGCCGCCCTCGGCCTTCTTGATGATGCGCTGGATGTTATCGTTGGGCACGCTCATGCGCTTTGCCTTGGCGATCAGGTCTGCCAGCTTGCTGTTGGAATCCGGGTTGGGGCCGCCGTCACGGACGGCAACGCTGATCTCGCGGCCGATCTTGGTAAAGACCTTTGCACGAGCGCCATCGGTCTTTTCCTTCTTGCGCTTGATGTTGTTCCATTTGCTATGTCCAGACATGGGAAAAAGCCTCCTGTATTTTATCGAAATCTCCGCCTGCGGGCAGACGGGCTGTGGTCGCCCGCATGTGGCAGCACACAAAATCTAACTCTATTATTGTAGCACAATCGCCCGGTGCGTTCAAGCCTTATCGGCCCGGTTTCGGGCAAAAAACGTGGGGACCTGCGCTTTTTCCGCCGCTTTACAGCAGCCGCAGGGCCTTGGGATAGTGGTTTTTCACCCGTCCGCCGGACACCTTGCCTCCGCCCAGCGGGAAGCCGTCCACCGTCACGCAGCACCAGCCGTCGGCGGCGGTGCGCCCCTCCACTTCCCGGCCGGAGAGGTACTCCACCGTGCGTGGGTCGGCGAGGGTCAGCTCCTCACGGTTTTGGCACAGCGCACCAAAGGCCGTGAAGAGGTGGTGTTCCGGCACAAAGCGGCCCTTCTGCACGCTGCCCACGAACACCCCCGCCCGCAGGACGTGGAGCGAAGTTTGAGGGAAAGCCACCGGCAGCAGCACCCCGCCGCCGTGGACGATGGCTGGGCG
>RKCM01000136.1 GCA_014858325.1 Oscillospiraceae bacterium
GCGCCCGGCTTCCGGGGCTGCCGGGCCTGCCCGGCGGCACGGGCGGGCAGGCCCAGAGCATCTCCCGCCCGGCGGTGGAATCTGCCGAGCTGCAGTTCACCCACCCGGCGGCGGGGGACACCATCGCCGTCTTTGATACCTCGGCGGGGGTGTTCAAGGCCGTGCTCTTCCCGGACAAGGCCCCGCAGGCCTACGATAACTTTGCGGGCCTTGTGGGACAGGGCTTCTACAATGGCCTGACCGTCTCCCGGGTGGAGCAGGGCTTCCTTGTGGAGGCCGGGCAGGGGGCTGACGGCAAGGGTGCTACCATCTGGAACGGCAGCCGCTACCCCATTGAGACCACGGACGCCCTTCACCACTATTCCGGGGCCCTGTGCATGGCCACGGACGCCTCCGGCCAGTGCGCCAGCGTCTTTTATGTGCTGGACACCCTGCCCGGCGGGGACTCGGTGACGCAGGAGCTCACCGACCAGATGAACGGGGCAAACTACCGCGCTGAGGTCGTCGCCGCCTACCAGACGGCGGGCGGCGCGCCTTACCTGGATTACACCGATACAGTCTTCGGGCAGGTGTACGAGGGGATGGAGGTGGTGGACGCCATGGGGCAGGCAGAGGTGGACGAAAACCAGAAGCCCAAAGAGGACATCACCATCCACAGCGTGACCATCACAACATACGAATAAAACAAAAGATCACCCGCCAATTGGCGGGTGATCTGCGTTTATGGGGAAATCAGACGAGATGCGGGAAAATGTCAGGTCTTTATCTGCAACGAGATAGCGATGTAGGTCTGGCCCTGAATGGTTCGAGCAACTACGCCTGCCTTGGTATAGTTGCCGTTCAGGGCAAAATTCAGGTCCTTGTTTGGATTGCCGCCGCTGATGCGATCGATGATCTTCTGCAGCGTGGTGTCCTTGTAGTCGTACTTGGCGACCAGAGTGAGGGTGCCATTTTTGATCTCTACCTTGGTGAAGCTCTGGTATCCGAGGACATCGCCCTTCAGCTCAATCTTCTTATCCAGCTCGTCCAGACGGGCGTTTGCAACAGCACGCATCCCATCGTCATTGCTCAGGGCCATAGTCGTAGGACGGCTGTTGTTGATGGCCCGCATCACATTGGCTTCGGCTTGGGCCTCCGGGCTGGCAGAGCCTCCGCCTCCGCCGCAGGCGGTCAGGAGCAGCAAGGCCAGTGCACCGGCCAGAAGCAGGGCAGTCAGTTTTCTCAGTTTCGTCATGTGGGTCGCCTCCAATCGGTTTTGTTTTTTTTTTTTCTTTTTTCTCAGGAGAAACAGCGCCCTGCCGTTTGGGCGGGGGGCTTTTCTACCCCCATTGTATCGGAGAAAAGCCGGTGCTGTCAAGCTGGGAAAATACACAAAGGTGCCCCGACAAAATTGTGAAAACAAACGAGAAACCGACGGTTTTGCGTGATTGGCGCAACAGAGCGTCCGAACTTCGCAAAGAAACTTTGCCGCGCGGGCGGCAGGGGGGAAAAAGTGCCCGAAAAACCGGGCTTACAGCTGCCCCGGGTGCTCTTTGCGCCAGGCCAGATAATCCTCCAGAATGACGGTGGCGCTGACGGAATCTAGGATCTCCTTCCGGCGGGCCCCGTAGGTGCCGCTTTCGTCCAGAATGTCGGCGGCGGCGCAGGTGGTCTGCCGCTCGTCCCACATCCGCACGGGCAGGCGGCTCCAGATCTCCACGGTCCTGGCCAGCTTCCGGCTCTTCTGGGCCCGCTCGCCCTCGGTGCCGTCCATGTTCAGCGGCAGGCCGATGACGATGAGCTCGGCCCCGATCTCGGCGGCCACCTCGCACACCCGGGCCGCCACCTTGTTGCGGGCCTTGACGGTGATCTGCGGCGTGATGGGGGAAGTGAGGAACTCGGTGGGGTCGCAGGTGGCGAGGCCGGTGCGGCTGTCGCCGTAATCCACGGCTAAAATTTTCATAAAACGTTCGTCTCCTTGTAAGCTTTGGGCTTAGTGTATCACAGAATAGATGTTCTTGCAATTTTGTGGTAGAATAAAAACACGATCGATTTGCACTCCTTCCGTCATCGCTGCCGCGATGCCACCTCCCTCAAGGAGGGAGGCTTTCCGGGCGCTGCAAGAGGCCCCCTCTGTGAGGGGGCTGTCGAGCAAATGCGAGACTGGGGGAGTGTTTGGAGGTTCTTATGCTGAAACTCATTCTAGGCGGCTCCGGCAGCGGCAAAACGACGCTGCTGTACCAGCGCATCGGGGCGCGGGCGGCGGCGGGGGAAAAGAGCATCCTGCTGGTGCCGGAACAGTTCACCTCCTCCACCGAGGGGCGCATCTACCGCGAGCTGGGGGATGCACGTTCCGGCTTTGTGGAGAGCTTTTCCTTCACGAGTCTGGCGGAAAAGATCCTGTCTGCCGAGGGCGGCGCGGCCGTCCAGACCCTGACCGACGCGGGCCGGACCGTCCTCGTCCGCCGGGCGCTGGAGGAGCTGCAGGACAACGTTCATTACTACTACCGCCACCGCCGGAGCGCGGCTTTCTGCCAGATGGCGGCCCAGACCATCGACGAACTCAAAAGCGCCGGGCTTTCCGGCCAGCAGCTGTACACGCTGGCCCAGAACTGCGGGGCCGAGAGCGGCAAGCTCAGCGAGCTGGCGCTGATCTTTCAGGGCTATGAGACGCTTCTGGCCCACACCGGCATGGACCCCGCCGATCGGCTGGAGCTGGCGGCGGCCCGGCTGGAAAACGCGCTGGCAGAGGGCCGGGTGCTCGCCTTTTTGGAGGGGCGGGAGGTCTTCATCGACGAGTTCGATACCTTCAACGCCCCCAAAAAGCGCTTGCTGGGGGCGCTTTTGGCCTGCCTGCCCACGGTGACGGTGGCCTTGTGCGACGACGGGGCCCCGCTGGCCCCGGGGGACCTGGGGCTGTTCTCAGGGGCCAAGCAGGTGGCGGCGCAGCTGCGCCAGCTGGCCCGCAAAAACGGGGCCGAGGTGGCTGTGCCCCAGCTGATGCGGCGGGACCTGCGCCACAAGGACGCCCCCGCTCTGGCAGCGGTGACCCGGCTGCTGGAAACGGGCGGCTGCGACGTTCTGCCCGAGGAAACGCAGGACCTCACCCTTTACGCGGCCCCCAGCCGGGAGGAGGAAGCCCGGGCCGTGGCGGGGGCCATCCGCCGCCGGATGCGGCAGGGGGTGCGGTGCGGCAAAATGGCCGTCGTCTGCCGCGACATCGCCAAGTACCGGGCGGCGCTGCAGTATGAGTTCCGCATGGCGGACATCCCCCTCTACTGCGATGAGCCCACCACCCCGGAGTTCAGCGCCCCGGCCACCGCCGTGCGGGCCCTGCTGGCGCTGGCCCGGGGAGCCGACCTGACCGAGAACCTGACCACGCTGGCCAAAACGGGCCTGTGTGCGCTGCGTGAGGAGGAGGTCTGCGCCCTCGAAAACTACGCCTACACCTGGTCGCCCAATGCGGCGGCGTGGCGGGCGACCAGGTGTAGG
>RKCM01000198.1 GCA_014858325.1 Oscillospiraceae bacterium
AGCTTCCTGTTCCTGGGCCCCACGGGCGTGGGCAAGACCGAGCTGGCCAAGGCGCTGGCGCAGGCCCTGTTTGACGACGAGCGCAACATGGTGCGGATCGATATGACCGAGTATATGGAGAAGTTCAGCGTCAGCCGCCTGATCGGCGCGCCTCCGGGATACGTCGGTTACGAAGAGGGCGGCCAGCTGACCGAGGCCGTCCGCCGCAAACCCTACAGCGTGGTGCTGTTCGATGAGGTGGAGAAAGCCCACCCCGACGTGTTCAACATCCTGCTGCAGGTGCTGGATGACGGCCGCATCACCGACAGCCAGGGCCGCACCGTGGACTTCAAGAACACGGTCATCATCCTGACGTCCAACCTGGGCAGCGACATCATCCTGAACGATCTGGAGCAGCGCCGGGCACAGGGCTCCAACGAGCTGAGTGACGAGGCCAAGAAACAGATCGATGCCCTGCTCAAGACGAAGTTCCGCCCCGAGTTTTTGAACCGCCTGGACGAGATCGTCTACTACAAGAGCCTGACCAAGGAAGAGATGCGGAAGATCGTCGATCTGCAGCTGGAAGACCTGCGCAAGCGGATGGACGAGGGCAAGCATCTGAACCTTGCCGTGACCACCGCCGCCAAGGACTTCATCATCGATTCCGCCTACGACAGCGTGTACGGTGCCCGGCCCATCAAGCGGTTCATCCAGAGCCGTGTGGAAACCCTCATCGCCAAGGCCATCATTCAGGGCAGCTACGCCGAGGGCGCTACCCTGACGGTGGACTACGACGGCAGCGCCCTGGTCCTGCGCTGAGCCGCCGCCAAGAGCGTCTTTTTGCAAATATTTTACCCGATTTTGTCCTTTGGCCGGGCGGTAACGCTTGCGCGGGGGGACAGAATATGATATCATAAGTTTTGAACAAGTGCTTTTCATCGTCGAAGGCAACGGTGGAAAGCACTTTTTGGTATACTATGATTAGGAGTGTGATTTCCCTTTATTATGGACGATGGCAGTCTTACCCTCTTGGTGGCGCTGGTGATCCTGGTGGCCTTTTCCGCCTTTTTCTCCGCCTCCGAGACCGCGTTTTCTTCCCTGAACCAGATCCGCCTGAAAAGCCGGGCCGAGGACGGCGATCCTTCTGCCGCCCGGGTGCTGGCCATGTCGGAGCAGTACGACAAGCTGCTCTCCTCCATCCTCATCGGCAACAACATCGTAAACATTGCCGCTGCCTCCATCGGCACGGTGCTCTTTACCCGCCTGCTGGACCCCCAGCGGGGTGCTACGGTGTCCACCATCGTACTCACCATCGTGGTGTTGATCTTTGGCGAGGTGACGCCCAAGAGCCTGGCAAAGGAGATGCCGGAGCGGATCGCTACGGCGGTCTCCCCTTTCCTGAGCCTGCTGATGATTTTGCTCTCTCCCCTCACCTGGCTGTTCACCCAGTGGAAAAAGCTGCTGGGCCACTTCATCCACAGCGGGGAAGCCGACACCATCACCGAGGGAGAGCTCATGACCATGGTGAGCGAGGCCGAGAGCGACGGCGAGCTGACCGACCGCGAGAGCCAGCTCATCCGCAGCGCCATCGAGTTTGACGACGTGGAGGTGGAGGAGATCCTGACCCCCCGTGTGGACGTGGTGGCCGTGGAGGACACCACCTCGCTGGAGGAGCTGGCCCAGACCTTTGCGGAATCGGGGTATTCCCGTCTGCCCGTCTATCATGACAACATCGACAACATCATCGGTGTGGTACATGAAAAGGACTTTTATCTGGCCAAGCTGAAGAAGGCTGCCACCGTGGAAGAGCTGGTGGTGCCCACCCTGTACACCACTGGCACCACTCAGATTTCCCAGCTGCTGCGGACGCTGCGGGAGCAGCACCACCACATGGCTGTGGTAGTGGATGAGTACGGCGGCACCGAGGGCATCATCACGCTGGAAGACATTCTGGAAGAGCTGGTGGGCGAGATCTGGGATGAGCACGATGAGGTCACCGAGGATTTCCGCCAGCAATCCGACGGCAGCTGGCTGGTGGCCGGCTCGGCCAGCGTGGACGACCTGTTTGAGACGCTGGACCTGCCCGAGGACGAGGACATCGACTCCAACACCGTCAACGGTCTGGTGCAGGAAAAGACCCATCATCTGCCCAAGGTGGGCGACCATTTCACCCTCGACCACTTTGAGGGCGTTGTCACCCGCACGGCCCGCCGCCGGGTGACAGAGGTGCGGCTCTCCCCCATCCCCGAGCCCGAGGAAAAGGGCGAGGATAAGGAGAAGAGCGACCGCGAGAAACGGCTCTCCCGCCACAACTGAACCAAATAAAGCAGCGCCCCCGGAGCGGCTCGTAAGAGCTGCCCCGGGGGCGTTTTTTGTGTGTGATGTTTTTTGTATTACTGCTTTTTCCAGCGGCGCATCACGCCCATACCCAGCGCATAGGGGCCGGTGTGGACGGCGATGGTGCAGCCGATCTGCAGCAGCTCCACCTCACAGGTGCTGGCGGGATACTTGGCGCGGAGGGCGGCGCGGGTCTGCATCCAGAGCCGCTTGCCCTCCTCCTCATCGTAGCCGTAGCCCACGGTGATGCAGTAATCGTCGGGGTCGGCGCTGTTGGCGTCCAGATAGTTCATCAGCTGTTCCAGCGCCTTCTCAAAGCTCTTCTGCCGCCCGCGTGCCACGCCGCCGGAGAAGATCTCGCCCTCCTTGAAGAGGATCATGGGCTTGATGCCCAGAATATTGGCCGCACGGCCGGTAACTTTGCCGATGCGCCCGCCCTTGATGAGATAATCCAGGTTGCCCACGGTAAAGAAGATCTGATTGGTGGCCCGCTCCGCGCTCAGCCAGGTAACGGCTTCCTCCAGCGAACAGCCCGCATCCCGCATGGCCACAGCGTTCTCCACCATCTCCGATTCGGTCACGGTGGCGGCGGTGGTGTCCATCACCTCGATCTTGGCGTCGGGGTAATCCTCCAGCACCAGCTCCCGGGCATTGCGGGCGCTGCCCACGCAGCCGCTCATCTTGCTGGTAAAGCACAGGCAGAGGGTGGGGCGGCCTGCCTCCGCCTGACGGCGGAAGACGGCCTCGAAATCTTCCAGCGAGGGAAGGCTGGTCTTGGGGTAGGCGGCGGGGTTGTCCACCATGAACTGGTAGAACTCCCGCACGGCGATCTCCTTGCCCTCCTTGCGGTAGTGCTCGCCATCCAGCGAGACATAGAAGGGCACGACCTCTACCCGGTCCTTCCGGGCCTCTTCCGGGGTCCAATCGCAGGCGCTGTCGGTAATGATGTCAAACATACGGTACGCTTCCTTTTTGCGGGCGGCGGAACGCCGGGCTTAGACCACGTGATGGACGTAAGCCTCGCGCTCTGCACCGACCGAGATATAGGTGATCTTGCAGCCCACGGCCTTTTCCAGATACTCGACGTAGTTCTGGGCCTCCTTGGGCAGGTCTTCCCACTTGCGGGCGGCGGTGATG
>RKCM01000069.1 GCA_014858325.1 Oscillospiraceae bacterium
GGGTGATCTTCTGTTTGCGGAAGATGCCCCGGGGCTTGCACTCAACGACGCCTTCCGACGTTTTGACGTAGTAAAACCCGCCAATGCCCTTGACGATATAACCGTTCATGCGCGCCTCCTCAGGACAGGAACGACTGCCACCAGTCGCCCATGCTCATGCCGGAGGAAGAAGAGCTCTCGCCGCCCTCGGCGCTGCTGGCCGAAGACGAGGAGCCGCCCCACAGGCCGCTCCACCAGCCGCTGCTGTCGGAGCTGCTGGACGTCTCAGGCTCCGGGGCGGGTTCGGGGCCTGCACTGACCACCACGCTGACACGGCTGTTGAGCTTGATGGATGCGCCTGCGCCGGGGTTCTGGCTGATGATGGTGCCCTCGGGCTGGTCGCTGTACTCGGTGCTCTGGCTGCCAAGGCCCAGCTTGTTCTGGACCAGCAGGGTGCGGGCATCATTGACATTCATGCCCACAAGGGAGGGCACCTTGGTGGTGGTGGCCACCTGGGGGCGGCTGACGTAGACCACGACGGTGGTGCCCGCCGGGACCTGGCTGCCTGCGGCGGGGTCGGTGCGGATGATGGAGCCTGCGGCCACCGTCTCATCCACGGCCTGCGTCACCAGCACGGAGACGCCCAGGTCTTTCAGCTGCTGCTCGCCGTCGGCCTGCACATAGTTGGTCAGGTCGGGCACGGTGACATATTGGATGCCGAGGCTGACGGTCAGGGTCACGCTCTGGCCCTCGCGGACGGTGCGGCCCGCCACGGGCGACTGCTTATACACATAGCCCGCCGCGTAATCGTTGGAGTATTCCTGCTCCCAATTGACGGTGATCTGCCCGGAGGCCACCTGCTGGGAGGCGTTTACCTCCTCCTGCGTCATGCCGCTGTAATCGCCCAGCACCACATCGGCCTTCTGGTTCATCAGGTTGCTGGAATCGTTCAGGATGGTCCAGCACAGGGCCGCGCAGGCCAGCGCAAAGGCCACTGTGATGCCAAAGAGCACCGGCAAAAAGGTCGAGCGCTTCTTTTTGGTCTTTTTGGCCTTGCCGCTGCGGGCCGGGGCCGTTTCGCGTTTGGGATTCATCGGGGGAGTCACCACCTTTTCGGGTTCTTCATCGGGAAGATACGTGTAGTTGAAGACGATGGACGGGTCCTGCACGAACTGGTTGAGGGCGTCCAGCATATCCGCTGCGCTGGCGTAGCGGTTGGCGGGCAGCTTGGCCATGGCCCGCTCGGTGATTTCCACAAGGCCGCGCGGCACCCCGGGCACCAGCTCCTGCAGGGACTTCGGCTCGTCGGTGATCTGCTTCATGGCCACAGCCACCACATCGTCGGCGTCAAAGGGCAGCTTGCCCGAGAGCATCTCGTACATCATGACGCCCACGGAGTAAATGTCGCTCTTGCGGTCGGTCTCGTCGCCCTTGGCCTGCTCGGGGCTGATATAGTGCACGCTGCCCATGGCCTTGCCGCCGCCCAGCTGGTTCTCGGCCCGGGATACCCGCGCGATGCCAAAATCCATCATGCGGAGCTGGCCGTTGTCCAGCAGCATAATGTTCTGGGGCTTGATGTCCCGGTGGACGACACCGTTGCGGTGGGCATGGTCCAGCGCTTTCAGGATCTGCGAAATGAAATGCACCGTCTCCCGGCTGGTCAGCTTGCCGCCCCGCTCGTTGAGGTACTCCCGCAGGGTCATACCGTCCACATACTCCATGACGATATACTGCAGGTTGGTCCCCACCGAGACATCGTACACCTTGACGATGTTGGGGTGGTGGAGCAGCGAGATGGCCTTGGATTCGTTTTTGAAGCGGCGGACCAGGTCGGGGTCGTGCATGAGCTCCTGCCGCAGCACTTTGACAGCCACCACGGTGCCCACGGGCACCGGGCCGTTCTCCCCTACCACCACCGCCTTATAGACGTTGGCCATGCCGCCGGTGCCGATGAGCTCCCGGACCGCATAAAGGCCATCGAGGGTCTTGCCGATGAGATTATCCATGGCGCACCTCCAAGGGCTCCACGCCCAGCAGCAGCGCCGTGATGTTATCGGCGCCGCCCTTTTCATTGGCGGTGTCGATGAGGCGGTCGGGCAGGTCATAGAAGCTGCCCTTGGCCATCAGCTGCTCCAGTTCGGCCCGGGGGATGGCGTTGGTCAGGCCGTCCGAGCACAGCAGCAGTACATCGCCGGGCTGCACCCGGGCCACGGTGCACTCGGGCTCCAGGCGGTAGTCCACGCCAAGGGCCTTGGTGATGATGTTTTTCTGGGGGTGATGCTCCGCCTCTTCCACCGTGATGGTGCCGCAGTCCACCAGCTCCTGCACATAGGAGTGGTCATGGGTGAGCTGTGTCAGCGCACCGTCCCGGTACAGGTAGGCGCGGGAGTCCCCCGCGTGGCACAAAAAGGCCTGTCCGGCCCGCACCAGACCGCAGACGGCGGTGGTGCCCATCCCGGCCAGCGCTTCTTCCCGGGCCGCTTTCTGGAAGACGAAGCGGTTGGCACTGATGAGGGCCCGCTTCAAAAAAGTCTCCTCCTCCCCCGGCATGCACTGGGGGTACTGCTCCCGGAAGCAGCGCTCGATGACGTCGCAGGCGCTGCGGGAGGCTTCCCGCCCGCCCTTTGCGCCGCCCATGCCGTCGCACACCAGCACCCAGGCCGCATCGCCGGGCAATTCCCCGGCCCGGTAATCGTCCTGATTTTCCTGCCGGACGCGGCCCACGTCTGTTTTTCCTGCTAGTTTCATAGGCATCTCCTTACGCTTTCCCATTCATCTCGTCGCGGCGCAGCTGCCCGCAGGCGGCGCTGATCTCGCTGCCCAGGCGGCGGCGGACCGTGGCGTTGACGCCCAGAGACTCCAGCTTCTGCTGGAAGCGGCGGACATTGGCCGCATCGGTGGCGGAGTAGGGACTGCCGTCCACCGGGTTGATGGGGATGAGGTTGACGTGTGCGCCCATGCCCCGGATGAGGTTTGCCAGCTGCTTGGCACAGGCATCGGAGTCGTTGACGCCCCGCACCATGGAATACTCGAAGCTGACCCGGCGGCCTGTCGTGTCCTGATAGCGGCGCACGGCCTGCATCAGCACCTCCACGGGGTAGGCGTCGTTGACGGGCATCATGCCGCTGCGAATTTCATTGTTGGGCGCATGCAGCGAAACGGAAAGGGTCAGCTGCAGCTTTTTCTCGGCCAGCTGGTCGATCTTGGGCACAAGGCCGCAGGTGGAAAGGCTGATGTTCCGCATCCCGATGTTGACGCCCTCGGGGGAGGTGATGTTTTCCAGAAAGCGCATCACTTCGTCGAAGTTGTCCAGCGGCTCGCCGATGCCCATGAGGACGATGTGGGAGATGCGCTCCCCGATGTCCTTCTGGGCGGTGTAGATCTCAGCGCAGATCTCGCCTGCCTCCAGATTGCGCACCCGGCCTGCCTGGGTGGAGGCGCAGAAGCGGCAGCCCATC
>RKCM01000176.1 GCA_014858325.1 Oscillospiraceae bacterium
GTGGGGGCGGCCCAGCGTTTTCAGCTGGCTGTCCCGGGCCGACTGCACCCCGAAGGAGATGCGGTTCACCCCCGCTTCCCGGAAGCCGCGCAGGGTGTCCTCGGTCACGGTCTCGGGGTTTGCTTCCAGCGTGATCTCGGCCCCCGGCAGCGGCTGGGCCGCTTCGATCAGCTTTGCCGCCTGGGCCGGGGTGAGCAGGCTGGGGGTGCCGCCGCCAAAATAAAGGGTGTCGGGCCGCAGGGGCGCGTCCGGCGCAAAGCGGGAAAGCTCCCGCAGCAGGGCGTCCACATAGGCGCTCGGCACGCCCCGTGTTCCCGGGGCGGAATAAAAATCGCAGTAGCGGCATTTGGAAAAACAATAAGGAATATGCAGGTAAAGTCCCAGAGACATACAATATCACAGCCTTTTTCATGAAACGTTCATTTCTATGCAGTATACTATAAAACGTAGACCGGGGCAAGGCGAAAACCGCCCCCGGCAAAAAGACTGGAGGAGTTCCACGATGGATTACAACAATTATGACCGCGGCTATGCGGAGCCCTCGATGAGCGCATCGGACTATATGACCCGCACCTACCGCTGGATGGCCTGCGGGCTGCTCATCACCTTTGCGATGGCCTATCTCACCGCCACCACCCCCTTGCTGTATCTGGTGGATCGGCTCTACTTCCTGCTCACCATCGGCGAGCTGGCACTGGTGTTCACCCTCAGTGCCCGGGTACAGAATATGTCGGTGGACGGCGCCCGCGCGGTCTTTTTCGGCTATGCGCTGCTCAACGGCATGGTGCTGAGCTATTATTTCCTCATGTTCTCGGTGGGTACGCTGGTCATGGCCTTCCTGGCCACCGCCGTTTACTTCGGCCTGATGGCGGCCTACGGCACCACCACCCACAAGGACCTCACCGGCTGGGGCCCCCGGCTGATGATGGCACTTATGGCCATGATCGTCACCAGTCTGGTGGGGCTGCTGTTCGGCTTTGGCTTTGGCAGTTCCATCCTCTACTGCGGCATCGGCCTGGTGGTCTTCATGCTGCTGACGGCTTATGACACCCAGAAGCTGCGCCAGATGTATGCCTACTACGCCGCCGACTCCGAGATGGCCGAAAAGGCTTCCATCTACGGCGCGCTGACCCTCTATCTGGACTTCATCAACATCTTCCTGTATGTCGTCCGCCTGCTGGGCCTCAACAGCCGGAGCCGGGATAACTAAGCGAAAAGAATAAACCCTCTCCGTCATCGCTGCGCGATGCCACCTCTCCCAAAGGGCGAGGTCATGCTGCCTTTCCCCAAGGCGATGCATGAGCTCCCCCCTCGGGGGAGCTGGCAAAGCCGAACGGCTTTGACGGAGAGGGTTTTCTTTTCTCCCTGAATAAATCTCCCCCAACCATCGCACACTACCACCAGATGCAAAATGCGTACACAAACGATGATTGGAGGAACCAAGATGGAACCGTTCCGAAAGTTTTTGCAGGGCAAGGGCTTTGCTCTGGTGCTGGCCGCCTGCCTGCTGGCCGCTGCCGCCGCCGGGGTGTGGGCCGTCCGCATCGTCCGCGACGAGCTGCAAAAAGAGCTATCCCCCCTGCGCGACTCCCAGAGCGTGGCCCCCGGCATTGACGAGGGCTTTGAGCGTACTACACCCGATGAGGAGGACTCCACATGGCATCAGCCCACCGAACCCGCCGCCCGCTCCCAGCCCAACGTCCCCAAAACGTCCGCGTCCTCTGGCTCTGCTGGCGGGGCTTCTGGGGCCTCGTCTGGCTCTGGTACGGTGCGCGAGCCCTCCGCACTGCAAACCGAATCCGCGCCTACCAGCAGTTCAGCAGCTGCTGCCTCCGCACCGCCCTTCTCGGGCAGAGTCTTGAACGCCTACAGCGGCGATGAGCTGGTCTACAACAAGACCCTTGGCGACTGGCGCACCCACAACGGCGTGGATTACGCTGCCAAGGCGGGGGCAGAAGTGACTTCCCCCGTGGCAGGCAAGGTGACCCTTGCCGGGACGGAGGGAAGCTGGGGCCCGGTGGTGGCCCTGGAGGACAGCGCGGGCCGCGTATGGAGGCTCTGCGGCGTGGCCGACCCTCAGGTGGAGCCGGGCCAGCGCGTTTCCGCCGGGGATGTGCTGGGCACCGTGGGCATCGTCGGCTGCGAGTGCGCGGAGGAGAGCCACATCCATCTGGAAGTGAAACAGGGAGAGACTTACCTCGACCCCGCCAAGGCCCTGACCTGAAAAACGAATCGACCCGGAGCCCGGTGAGCAGAAAACTCTGCCCGCCGGGCTCTTTTTGCTGGCGGAAGCCCCCGGGCTGTGCTATACTGAGAAAAAATGCCTGCACGGAGGAACCGCTATGAGCCTGATCCAGATCGCTTTTTTCGACATCGACGGCACGCTGGTGGACATCGACACCAAGCGCCCCTCGCCCTACGCGGTGGAGACGCTGCGGCGGCTGCGGGAAAAGGGCGTGAGGGTCTGCCTTGCCACCGGCCGTGCCCCCATGGAGGTGCCGAAGTTTGAGGGAGCGTATTTTGACGCCTATCTGACCTACAACGGTTCCTACTGCTACACCGCCGACGGCACGCCGCTGTTCCGCGACCCTTTGCCCACCGGCGACGTCCACACCCTCATCCGCAACGCTGCGGCGCTGGGGCGTCCCGTCTCACTGGCCACCAAAGACCGAATGGCGTCCAACGGCAAAGATCAGGACCTCATAGACTACTACGCCATTGCGGGCAAGGAGGTCGTCGTCTGCGACGATTTCGACGCGGTGGCCGAGCAGGACGTATATCAGGTGATGATGGGCTGCCGGGAAGCGGATTACCCCGCCATTTTGAAGGACACCGTCAACACCAAGATCGCCGCCTGGTGGGACCGGGCCGCCGACATCATCCCGGCCAGCGCCGGCAAAGGGGCGGCCATCCGGCATCTGCTGGCCCGCTACGGCCTGACGAAAGAGCAGGCCATTGCCTTTGGCGACGGCCGCAACGACATCGAGATGCTGGAAGCCGTGGGCACCGGCGTCGCCATGGGCAACGCGCGGGAGGATGTGAAGGCCCATGCCAACGCCGTCTGCGGCAGCGTGGCCGAGGACGGCATCTACCACTACTGCTTAGAGCATGGCCTGATCTGAGAAAAAAGCTGCACCCCGGCGGAAAACCGCTGGGGTGTTTCTGGTTGCCGATTGCTTTTGCCCGGGGATTCTGGTATGATACAATAGATGTAATAGAGTTTTTGCAAAAGGAAGTGGAAGGATGGCAAAGGTCGTCATCATCGGCGGCGGCGCGGCGGGCCTTATGGCGGCGGGCGCAGCCGCGCGGCAGGGCCACCGCGTCACGGTGCTGGAACACACCGAAAAGCCGGGCCAGAAAATTCTGGTCACGGGCAAGGGCCGCTGCAACGTGACCAACGA
>RKCM01000041.1 GCA_014858325.1 Oscillospiraceae bacterium
TATTTGGTGCGCCCGCTGCGGCGCCCGGTACTTTGCCAGCGGCAATTACTCGGGCAGGGGCGAGAATAAGCGCTACTGGCCATACTACGTTTGTTACTCTCGGGCAAAATCCGCAAAGCACATGATCCGCGACCCAAACTGCCGGAATGACCGCTGGGCGGTGGCGAAGCTGGACGCTATTATAGAGGGCGAGATTCGGAAGCTGGCGTTTGACCCGGCGGCGCTTGAGCTGGCGGTGTCCGGGCCGCAGCAGGACGAAGATGTAGCCAAGCGCCGGGCTGCGCTGCAACAGCGCCTGAACGATCTGCGGGCGCAGATGGGGCGGGTTCTGGACTTGTACCAGATGGGCGGTTCACTGCCTGCCTCTATGGTCGGAGACCGCGTGGCAAAGCTCCAGGCGGAAATTGACGGCGTGGAAGCCGCCCTGGCGGAGGCCGTAGAGGAGCCGCCCACTCGGCGCATGGATGCTGCCCGGGCTGCTTTGGTCGGGGCGGAAGATGTTCTGGACAATGGGACGCTGGACGAAAAGCGGGAGCTTGTCCATAGCCTTATCCGCCGTATAGATCTGGACGGGGAAAATATTGATATACATTGGAGCTTTTCACCCGAGTCCGCCGGAGCTGCCCCGGGGCGCTCCGCATAAAAAATAAAGGCCGTCCGTGCGGGGCGGCCTTTTCGCTTAAATTGCGGAATCGCTGAATTTACGCGCACTTTTCGCTGACTTTTCGCAAATCGCGCGAATAACGCGATTTTGTTGACGCCGACAAAATCGGCAGGTTATTTGTCTACTCTGATATAACTACTGCAAACCTCCACATGCTTCGTCCTCGGGAACAGATCCACCGGCTGCACTTTTTCCACCCGATAGCCCTGTTCTTCCAGCCACTTGGAATCCCGGGCGGCGGTGGTGGGGTTGCAGCTCACATACACCACGCGCCGTGGAGCCATCTGGACGACGGCGGAAAGGGTGGCTTCATCGCAGCCCTTGCGGGGAGGGTCGAGGACGATGACGTCGGGGCGGAGGCCCTCGGCGGCCAGCCGGGTGGCCGCCTGGCCGGCATCGGCGCAGAAAAAGCGGCTCTTGGCGGCAATGTCTTCGCCCATCCGGGCAGCGTTGGCTTTGGCGCTCTCGATGGCCTCGGGCACGATCTCCACCCCAATGAGCTCCCGGCAGTGCGCGGCCATGGATAAGCCGATGGTGCCCATGCCGCAGTAGAGGTCCAGCAGAACATCGCTGGGCGTCAGCTGGGCATACTGGGCGGCGATGCCGTACAGCTGCTCGGCGGCCAGCGTGTTGACTTGATAGAACGACAGCGGCCCCAGCCGGACAGGCACGCCGCAGAGGGTGTCTTCGAGGTAGCCCGGGCCGGAGAGGGTGAGGGTCTCCTCGCCCAGGATCACGTTGGTATTTTTGGCGTTGACGTTCAGCAAAATGGTGGCAATGGCCGGGAAGCGCTCGGTCAGTGCGGCCACCAGCTCGTCGCTGTGGGGGAGGCGGGGTTTGGTGCAGACGAGGCAGACCATGATCTGCCCGCTGTGGACGCCCCGCCGCAGGAAGATGTGGCGGACAAGGCCCTTGCCGCTTTCCTCGTCGTAGGGCTGAATGCCGTGGGCGGCGAAGAACGCGCACAGCGTATTGCCGATCTCGTTTAGCACGCCGGGCTGCAGCTTGCAGTCGGGGCAGGGCACGATGCGGTGGGTGCGGCCTGCGTAAAAGCCGATGCAGGGCAAACCATTTTTGTCCCGCCCCACCGGGAACTGCACCTTGTTGCGGTAGCGGTCCACCTCCAGCGAGGGCAGAGTGGGGTAGATCGGCACGTCCAGCCCGCCGATGCGGCGGAAAGCGTCCTCCACATTGTCGTGCTTGGCCCGCAGCTCGGCCTCATAGCTCAGGTGCCGCAGGCTGCAGCCGCCGCAGGGCCCGGCGGCGGGGCAGTCCACCTCCACCCGGTCGGGGGAGGGCACCAGCACCTCGTCCAGGATGCCGAAGGCGTAGCGCTTGCAATCTTTGACGATCTTCACCCGGGCCTTGTCGCCGGGGGCGGTGTTGGGCACAAAGACGGCCTCGCCGTCGGCCGAGTGGGCCACGCCGCTGCCGTCGTTGGAAAGCCGCTCAATGGTCACTTCAAGCAGCTGGTTTTTCTGTAAGGGCATGAAACATTCTCCTTATGGTTTGTCGTCGGGAGCCGGGGCGTCTGTCTGGGCGGCAAGGTACTTGCTGGGCGGCACGCCCTTGGCCCGCTTGAACACCCGCGAAAAATAGAACTGGTCAAAAAAGCCCACCGAGATGGCCACCTCCGCAATGGAAAGGCTGCCTGTCCGCAGCAGCTTGCAGGCCTCGTTGATGCGGTACTCGGTCAGGTAGTCGATGGGGCTCTGGCCCACATTCAGCATAAACACCCGGTACAGATGGCTGCGCGAAACGCCCACGCTCTTGGCCACATCGTCGATGGAGATATCGTGGGAGTAGTTGAACTGGATGTACTTGATGGCGTTGAGGACATACTGGCTGGAGGACGAGGTGCTGTGGGGCTTTGATTCGATGTTTTCCCGCATCAGCGAGGAGATAAAGAGGTAGAGGTAGCCCACCATGGCGGCTTCGTCCTGCGGCTGCAGCCCGCGAGAGGAGTAGATGGCGCTGAGGGCCCGGCGCATCCCGTCGGGGTCCTGCGTGTGGTGGACGGGTGCATCGTCGCAGAAGGGCAGCTGCGCCGCCAGCTTGTGGGCGCAGGCCCCGTTGAAGCCTACCCAGCTATATTCCCAGGGGTGCTGCTCGTCGGCGGTGTAGCGGATGAGCTGGCTGGGCCGGGCAAAAAAGAGGTCGCCCTGCTCGACGGGGAAAGTCTTGCCCCCCACCTCGAACACGCCCCGCCCGGACACCACCAGATGGATGAGATAATGGTCGCGGATGCCGGGGCCCCAGGTCTGGCCGGGGGCGCAGCGCTCCAGCCCGCAGTTGAAGATGGTCAGCTCGATATGATTGGTATCGCTTTGCTTGAACGACTGTTTGTACACGTCTGCCATGGCAGCTTCCTCCCATCGGTCCGATTCATAGCCCCAGTATACCACATCTTTCCCTGCAAATTCAACAAAAGTACATCTGATTCTTTGTGTCGGACACAGAAAAATCGGTTTTTCTGTCATTCTGAATTGCAAAAGCCCGCAGCATGGATTAAAATAGTGTTGACAAACCCGGGCAGCTTTTCGACACAGGAGGGGGAAACATGGCGACAAGCAGACAGCTCAGAGAAGAGATCGCGGCAGGGAAATGGGACGGTGCGCTGGCGGCGCTTTATGGGGCGGCGGCCCTTCCCCGCCAGCGGCAGCGGTACGGCGCGGCGCTGGCGCAGTTTGAGCTTTACTA
>RKCM01000093.1 GCA_014858325.1 Oscillospiraceae bacterium
GATCCTGAACAACGGCGGTTTGGCTGATATGCTCTACATGGGCGTCAAGCTGGGCATCTACCCGCCGCTGATCTTCCTCGGCATCGGCACCATGACCGATTTTGCCCCCCTGATTTCCAACCCCAAGAGCCTGCTGCTGGGCGCTGCCGCACAGTTCGGCATCTTTGGCACCTACATGGGCGCCCGCCTGCTGGCTGCTACGGGCCTGGTGGATTTCACCCAGAAGCAGTCCGCTGCCATCGCCATCATCGGCGGTGCCGACGGCCCCACCGCGATCTTCGTCACCTCCCGTCTGGCACCTGAGCTGCTGGGCTCCATTGCCGTGGCGGCCTACAGCTACATGGCCCTGGTGCCCGTCATCCAGCCTCCCATCATGAGGGCTCTGACCACCAAGAAAGAGCGTACCGTTGTGATGAAGCAGCTGCGCACCGTCTCCAAGACCGAGAGGATCATCTTCCCCGTCATGGTCACCATCGTGGTCTCCCTCATCGTGCCCGATGCCGCCGTTCTGGTGGGTATGCTGATGCTGGGCAACCTGATGAAGGAGTGCGGCGTGGTCGATCGCATCCAGAAGACTGCCGGCAATGAGCTGATGAACATCATCACCATCTTCCTGGCGCTGTCCGTTGGCTGCACCACCTCCGCCAACACCTTCCTGAACACCCGCACCCTGTTCATCATCGTGCTGGGCCTCATCGCATTCTCCTTCGGCACCGCTGCCGGCACCCTGTGCGGCAAGGTGATGTACGCCCTCACCGGCGGTCAGGTCAACCCCCTGATCGGTTCCGCAGGCGTTTCCGCTGTGCCCATGGCTGCCCGTGTTTCCCAGAAGGTGGGCCAGAGCGAGAACCCCTCCAACTTCCTGCTGATGCACGCCATGGGCCCCAACGTGGCCGGCGTTATCGGCTCTGCAGTTGCTGCCGGTATCCTCATCAACATCTTCCACTAAGCTTTATCTGAAAAAATCTGCCCATTCACAGCTTGGCCTGTGGATGGGCTTTTTTGTTGAAACTCCCCCAGTCTGCTTCGCAGACAGCCCCCTCAAAGAGGGGGCCTTTGGGGTGCTGCTGTCGGGAAGGAGTGTGCTTTTTGTATGGCAAACAAGCCGCATTTGTGCTATACTGTATCTTGAAATATTTTATGCAAAGAACAGGTGAAACCATGGCAGATCTCCAACAGGAATTTTGTAAATTGCGGGATACCTACATCGAGCAGCAGTTCGGCCGCCTGAATGCGATGCAGCGCGCTGCGGTGTTTACCACCAGCGGCCCGCTGCTCATTCTGGCAGGGGCAGGCTCGGGCAAGACCACGGTGCTGGTCAACCGCATCGCCAACCTCATCCGCTTCGGCTCGGCCCACGGCTCCCTCTGGACTCCCCGGGAGGTGACGGAGGACGACGTGAAGGCCCTGCGCACCGCCATCATGACGGGCACCGACGCCCCCGCCTGGCTGGACGGGATGCTCCGCAAGGACGCCGTCCGCAGCTGGAACGTGATGGCCATTACTTTTACCAACAAGGCGGCGGGGGAGCTGAAAGAGCGCCTGCGCCGGATGCTGGGCGGGGAAGAGGGGGACGAAGTGTTTGCTTCCACCTTCCACTCGGCCTGTGTACGCATCCTGCGCCGCTGGGCAGAGGGGATCGGCTACCCCAAAAGCTTTACCATCTACGATACCGACGACGCCCAGCGGGTGATGAAGACCGTTTACAAGGAGCTGAGCGTGGACGACAAGTTCTTCCCCGTCAAGAGCGCCATCAACCAGATGAGCCGCTGGAAAGACCAGCTCGTCAGCCCGGAGGAGGCGCTGAAGACCCCTGCCCGGGATACGAAGGGGGCCCTTGCCGCCCGCGTTTACGCCGCCTACGAGAAAAAGCTGAAAGAGGCCGGTGCCTTCGATTTTGACGACCTCATCTACCAGACGGTGCAGCTGCTGGCCGATCACAAAGAGGTGCGGGAGTTTTACCAGAACAAGTACCGCTACCTGCTGGTGGACGAGTATCAGGATACCAGTGTGGCCCAGTTCCGGCTGGTGAGCCTGCTCACCGGCCCGGAAAAGAACATCTGCGTGGTGGGCGACGACGACCAGAGCATCTACCGCTTCCGGGGCGCTACCATCGAGAACATCCTCAACTTTGAGCGCATCTACCCCGGCACCAAGACCATCCGGCTGGAGCAGAATTACCGCTCCACCTCCAATATCCTCAACGCCGCCAACTGCGTCATCCAGCACAACACCGAGCGCAAGGGCAAGACCCTGTGGACCAAAAACGGCGAGGGCGACAAGGTGCAGGTCTACACCGCCGAGAGCGAGCAGGATGAGGCCAGCCACATCGCAGAGATCATCGGCCAGCACCTGCGGGAGGGCGGCCATCTGGCCGACCACGCCGTGCTCTACCGCATGAACGCCCAGTCGGCCCCCATCGAAAGCTACTTTACCCGGGCAGGCATCCCCCATAAGATCGTGGGCGGCCAGCGCTTCAACGACCGCAAGGAGGTCAAGGATATCCACTCCTATATGTCCATCGTGGCCAACCCCCGGGACGATGTGCGGCTGCGGCGGATCATCAACGAGCCTGCCCGCAAGATCGGCGCCGCCACCATCGACGTCATCGCCGATCTGGCCGGCCAGCAGGGCATCTCCATGCTGGAGGTCATTGCCCATGCGGACGAGTACGCCAAGCTGAGCCGTGCCCTCGCGCCGCTCTACAAGTTCTACCAGATCTACACCCGGCTGCAGGAGTCGCTGGAGACCAAAACGCTGGACGAGTTTGCCTCCGACGTCATTGAGGTGACGGGCTACAAGGCCATGCTGGAGGCCGACGCCGCCAAGGGCCACGAAGACGCCGCCGACCGCCTGCAGAACCTGGGCCAGCTGGTCAACAACGTGAAAAACTACTGCGACCAGCACGGCGAGGAGGCCTCGCTGGAGGGCTATCTGGAAGACATCGCCCTCATCAGCGACATCGACAGCTACAACGAGAGCGCCGACCAGGTGGTGCTGATGACCATCCATTCCGCCAAGGGGTTGGAGTTCCCCTATGTATTCCTCATCGGCATGGAGGAGGGCGTTTTCCCCAGCGAGATGAGCAAATATTCCGAGGCTGATCTGGAAGAGGAGCGCCGCCTGGCCTACGTGGGCATCACCCGGGCCAAACAGGAGCTCTACATCTCCAACAGCGTCACCCGGATGCTCTATGGCCGCACCCAGCGCAACGAGCCCAGCCGCTTTTTGCGGGAGATCGAGCCGGAGTACATCGAGGAGACCCGCAGCCCTGCGCTGGAGCAGCGCAGCAGCCTGGGCGGCTGGGGCCGCGGCACGTCCGCTTACGGCGGCAGCACGGGTTACGGCAGCCGCTCCGGCTACC
>RKCM01000102.1 GCA_014858325.1 Oscillospiraceae bacterium
CACCGCAAGGTGACTGGGGGAGTTCGATTATCCCTCGATCGGTGCCAGGCTGTCCTGCTTGCCGCCGTAGATGCCCATGGGCTCCACGTGGATGCCGGCCACGGAGACGAGGTGGGTACCCTTCTCCTCATTGAAGTTGTCCAGGTAGGGCTGGTGCTGGAAGTAGTTGGTATCGCACTGGCCGTCCTCGACGATGGTGTTGGGGATCACATAGTCGTCGTACTCCTGAATGTCCAGGGTGATATCCTTGGCAGCCAGGATCTCCTTGCAGACCTCCAGCACCTCGCAGTGGGGGGCGGGGGTGGCGGCGCAGCTGACGGTCTCACCCTTCAGTGCGTCGTAATCGACGGAGGAATCGTAGCCGTCGGTGGGGTTCTCCACAACGGAGACGACAGCGCCCTTGTAGGTCTCATCCATGTAGTCCTTGACCTGCTGGCTCTGCAGAGCGGCCACCAGAGCCTTGATCTTGGGCTCGTTTTCGTTGCCCTCCTTGCAGACCAGCACGTTGACGTAAGCAGAGGTGCCGTCCTCCATGGCCAGTGCATCGGTCATGGGGTCCAGACCGGCGGAGATGGCGTAGTTGGAGTTGATGACGGCATAGTCCTCGTCCTGCAGGACGTTGGGCACCTGAGCCGCCTCGACCTCATCCACGGTGACGTTCAGGGGGTTCTCCTCGATGTCGTTCTTGGTAGCGGTCAGGCCGGCGTCTGCCTTCAGCTTGAAGAAGCCGTTCTTCTCCAGCAGGGTCAGAGCGCGGGCCTCGTTGGTGGTATCGTTGGGGACAGCCACCTTGACCTTATCCAGCTTGGCCGCTGCAGAAGCAGCCTCAGAAGAAGCGGCGGTGCTGGAAGCAGCAGCGGAGGAAGCGGTGGAAGAAGAGCCACCGCAGGCAGTCAGGGCAGCGGCAGCAGCGGCCACGCCAGTCACTTTCAGAAAATCGCGACGAGTAATCATAGTTTGTTTCCCTCTCTATTATAAAAATATAAATGTACAGCGGCGGCGCGGCACAGTCCGCACACGCCGGAAACGGAAGCATCAAAAAAGCCCCCGCCCCTGCCAGCCTGATGCTGCACAAGGACGGGAGCTTGAAGTTTCCGTGGTACCACCTTGGTTTACCATCCCCTCGCGGAGATAGCCTCGAAGCTGCGGCAGCGGCGCTTTTGCACCTGCGGCTTACAGCCGGACGCTTTAACGGGCGCACCCGTCGCAGGCTGGCGCTCCTGCGCCTCGCCCACGCGGCTCCAAGACCATTTTCGGCTCCCTGTTTCCTGCCCTTTTCCACCGACCGGGCTCTCTGGTAAGGCTCAATGCGAAAGCGTACTCTTCTCTTCACAGCCATTTTTGTGATATTGCCTATATTCTAATCCACATTTTTGGATTTGTCAACAGGCAAAACAAAGTTTTTTGGTGGGTTATGTGCGTTTTCTGCCTTTCGTGTCCTCGCCCTCTCAGGCGCTGACGCGCCAGCTCTCCCAAAGGGAGAGCCAAGACCGCGACCGCAGATCCTTGACTTTTGCGGGGGATCCGCGTATAATGGAATCACAAAGGAAGATCGTGTTCCAAACTTTTGGACTCACGAACAAACAGAAAGCCCCCTCGGTACTGCGAATACCGAAGGGGCTTCCCGCTGCCAGGAGTTAGCGTTTGCCGGGCTTGAACAGGTCATCCAGCCACTTGCAGATGTAGTAGCTAAGTACACCCGCTGAAATTTCGACACTTGACAACCAAAAGGCAAAGCCGGAGGCTCCACACGGGGCCCCCGGCTTTTGCGTTTGCTGTTCTATTTTACTGCTTTGCCTTTTCCAGCGTCCGCAGGGCCTTGAGCTTGCTCATCTTCTTCGCGCCGTTGAAATTGCCCTCGGCGTCCGGCTCCATCAGGCCGCTCTCCACGGCCCAGCGCTCCGCCTGGGCGGCTTCGCTCAGGGGTTCGCCCTCCACATTCACGGCAGGCGACCCAGCCAGCTGCCAGGCAAGCAAAGCCACCTCGCTACGGGTACGGGGCACGGCCACGCCCTTGCCCAGCACCTGCTCGGCGTACACTTCCAAGCCGATATGGTAAGCCAGAATGGCGGTGCCGGTACCGATGGCAACACCTGTCACCACGGCCGCGGCATCCCAGCCGGAATCATGGACGTCCGCCGCCTGATACATGGCTTCCAGCTGCACCTCGCCCGCAGGCATGGTAAAGCTGGTTTCGGCGGCGCGGTCATTTTCCAGCTTCACCTCGCCCTTGCGCACTTCCCAGCGCTCAAACGTCATGCCCTCCAAGGCGGTTTCATCGGCCTTGATGGTCACAACATCGCCCGCAGCGGCCTTTTCAATGGGGTTGCCCTCTGCATCGTAAGCGGTGCCGTAGTCAATAGTGATGGGGTAAAGCTCAACAGCAGGAGTAATAGGGACCAGTGCCGTCGCCCACCGGGCATACAGGGTCATATCATTCTTGATAGGCGTGTTAAAGTTAAACGCTTCATCCGCCCACTTGTCGTTTGCATCTTTGGTGTACCAGCCGGCAAAATCCCAGCCCTCGCGGGTGGGGTCAGCTGGGGCAGAAATCGCTTCTCCGTTTTTCACCGTCGCAGGTTCCACATTACTGCCGCCGTTGGAGATAAACGTAACCGTCGGGTTTGCAGGCTTGATTCTATCAGCACTCACGCCCGCACCCGTCAGCGCCTGCTTCACTTCTTTGTTGCTGTAGTAAATTATTAAATCCTTGTGGCAGTCACTAAACGCATTTTTCCCAATTGTTTCCAGCTTGCTGCCCTCTGCAAACTCCACATTTCCCAGTTGTTTACAGCCATTGAACACATACCCGAGGATCTCTTTCACACTAGCCGGAATCATAATTTCGCGGATTTGGGGTGCAACACCCTTAAGAAATCCAAATGCATTTGTACCAATCGACTTCAGTTTTCCTTTCATTGGCAGTTTCACTGTGCTTAGGGAAGAACAGTCAGAAAAGGCATTCTCTCCAATATTTTCTAGCGTTTGAACGTTGCTCAAGTCTACTTCCGTTAGGTTGGTGCAGTTATAGAAGTCGTAACGTCCAATCTCCGTCACCCCATTTTCAACGATAACTTTTTTTATTTTATATGGATATGGACATGGCAGATTATTTTCGGAGGCGTCTCTTATTTTGCCTTTGCCGGAAATGGTCAGCGTACCGTCGGAATCTAGCTTCCAAGTGACACTGTTTTCACTTCCCCTTGCTCCGCAGGTGCCATGGGCAAAAATATTATCCTCCGCAAAGGCGGCGGTGGGCAGGAGGGCCAGCAGCATGGCCAGCGCGAGAAGGGCGCTCAACAGACGGAGTTTTCGTGTTTTCATGTAGTGGACCTCGCTTTCCAAATAT
>RKCM01000111.1 GCA_014858325.1 Oscillospiraceae bacterium
CGCCCGCCTCCCGGTTCAGTTCTTAGGGAAAACTCCGGTCAAAGGCTTAGCCGTTGGCCAGCTTGTACTCCTTGGCCCAGCCGTCCACAAAGGCGGTGACCACGGCGTCCCAGCTGTCGGTGCCGGCGGCATAAGCCGTCAGAGCGCTGCCCACGCCGTTCTTCCACTCCTCGGAAGGCATGGTGGAGAAGCACCAGTCCACACTGGTCTTGCCGGCGGCCACATAGTCGTTGGCAATGGCGATCAGGGGGTTGGTGGAGTCCTTGGCAGCCTTGAAGGGGATGACGAAGCCCATCTTGTCAGCCATCGCGCTGGTGCCGGCCTCAGAGGTGACACACCAGTACAGGAAGTCCAGCGTAGCCTGGATGTCCTCATCGGAGGAGGTGTTGTTCACGCACCAGAAGTTCTCGGAGCCGGTGCACAGGCCCTGGTTCTCCTCGCCCTCAGCACCGATGTAGATGGGCAGCATGCCCAGGTTGTCGTCGCCCAGGTCCTTCACATCGCTGTAAGCCCAGGTGCCGTTCTGATAGAAGACGGCCTTCTTGCCCACAAACTCTGCCACAGCGTCGTTGCCGGTCTTGGAAGCCAGCAGCTTCGGGTCGCAGGTGGAATCGGTGATGTACAGATCCCAGATCTGCTTGTAGTTGTCGAGGTAGGTGCCCTTGATGGCGTCGGTGGAGCCGATGCCGTCGGCCTTGTACTCGTAGTAAATGGGCAGGTTGGCCAGATGGGTCTTGAAGCGCCAGTCAGAGGAGCTGTCCATGCCAGCGGAGGTGAAAGCACCGTCCACGCCCAGCTCAGCCTTGCGGGCCTGAATGTCGTCGGCCACCTTCTTCAGATCAGCAAAGCCCTTGATATCGTCCTGGGTGTAGCCGGCAGCGGTCAGCAGTTCCTTGTTGTAAATGATGCCGTAAGTCTCGATGACGTAAGCGATGCTGGTAACGGCGTCGCCGTCCTTCAGTGCAAAGGAGTCGCTGGTCAGCTCACCGTACAGCTTGCTGTCGGAGAGATCCAGGCAGTAATCCTTCCAGTTTGCCAGACCCACAGGGCCGTTGACCTGGAACAGGGTGGGAGCCTCGCTCTTCTCCATCTCGCTCATCAGGGTGGTCTCGTACTGGCCGGAAGCGGCGGTGACCACGGTGACGGGCACGCCGGTCTCCTTGGTGTACTCAGCGGCCAGATCCTGCCAATCCTGATCCTGCTCGGGCTTGAAGTTCAGGTAGTAGACCTTGCCGGAAGCAGCGGGAGCAGCAGCGGTGCTGGAAGCGGCAGTGGAGGCAGCGGTGGAACCAGCAGTGCTGCTGGAAGAGCCGCCGCAGGCAGCCAGACCCAGAGCAGCGGCGGATGCACCGGCCACTTTCAGGAAATTACGACGAGAGATCATCTTTTTCATGGTTATTCTCCTTCTTCATGTTCTTCGTTCGTATATCGCTTGCCGCCCTGCAAGAGGCGGCAGGTTTCAAAAATTAAAGGGGGCGTCGGCAGGGGCAGACGCTTTCGCCCTGCTGCAGCTCGGGCTGCAGGGTGATGGTCTGGGCCGGAGCGCCGTGTTCGATCTGCCGTACCAGCAGCTCGATGCTTTGCAGCGCGATCTGCTCGCTGGGCTGGACGATGGTGGTCATCACCGGCACGCAGTAGCGGGACATCGAAATGCCATCGAAGCCGATGACGGAGACGTCCTGCGGCACCCGGAGGCCTGCGCTCACCAGCGCCCGGATGGCACCAAAGGCGATGACGTCGCTCATGGCGAACAGGGCGGTGAACTGGGCCCGGCGGGCCAGCAGCCCGTTCATGGCGTGGTAGGCGGACTCGAAATCGTAGTTCGAGAGGCCGTAGAGCCGGTCGTCAAGGGTAAGGCCCGCTTCCTCCATGGCGTCCTGTGCGCCGAGGCGGCGCATCCGGCTGGGGAAGCTGGTGGCGGGGCCGCCCAGCACAGCGATGCGGCTGTGGCCCTGGGCGATGAGGTGGGCCACGGCGGTGTGGGCCGCTGCCCGGTCATCCACGCCCACCATCGAGAGGTTGGGGAAATGGAGCTCGTCGGAGACCAGCGTTGCCAGCACCGAGGGCACCGTGATGGAGCTGAAACCGTTCTGGAAATTGGAGACGCTGCCGCCCAGGAACAGGATGCCCTTGGGCTTGATCTCCCGCAAGATCTTCTCGGCGGCGTCGATCTCATTGGCGTTTTCGTCCAGATAGGACACGATGCCGTTGTACCCGTACAGGGTGGCGGCCCGCTGCAGCTGGACGAGAAAATCCGAGAAGAAGAGGTTGCGCGTGCCTTTGACCACGAACACCACGCTGCGGGACTGCTGAATCTTGAGCTGCCGGGCGTTGGTGTTGGGCACAAAGCCCACTTCCCGCATGATCTTGAGAACCTGCTCCTTGGTCTCGGGCCGCACATCGGGGCGGTCGTTGATGACCCGGGAGATGGTGCTGACCGAACAGCCGCTGATGCGGGCGATGTCCTTGATCGTCAGGTTCGACATGATCGGGAAGTACCTCGTTTCGTGTAAGTTCTGAAAACTTTGTCGGGAACGGTGTCGGGAACGTTTTCAGTGACTATAGTATGGCACATTTCGCTCAAAAAATCAATCAGTCGGAAACACTTTTGGCACATTTACATAATGAGCGGACTTCGTTTTGTGCAGGTTTCTCTGCACGAAAAGCAAAAAGAAAGCAGATTCCCGGTATTACCGGGAATCTGCAAATCAATACCGATACGACCGTACCGTTTTGTTACTTTTGAGACCAAAAATCATGCAGTACAGCGGGCAAAGCTTGCTGCGAATGCACCATCTGCAAATGCTGCCAATGGGGCGGAAACAGCCGGGCGTACTCCTGCAGGGCAAAGCGATCGTCCAGCAGCAGCACCACGCCTTTGTCCTCCGGCGTGCGGATGACCCGCCCCGCCGCCTGCAGCACCTTGTTCATGCCGGGGTAGCGGTAGGCATAGTCAAAGCCGGAGCCGCGCGTCTGCTCAAAGTAATCGCGCAGCTGCTCCTGCCTCGGGCCGACCTGCGGCAGGCCCGGGCTGACGATGGCTGCACCGATAAGGCTCTCCCCCGTCAGATCGACGCCCTCGCCAAAAACGCCGCCCAGCACCGCAAAGCCCAACAGCGGTCTGCCGTCGGATTTCTGAAACTGTGCCAGAAACTCCGCGCGTTTTCCCTCGTCCATGGCGCTTTCCTGACAGAGGGTCGGCTGGTCCGGATAGCGGGCGGTGAAATCCTCCCACACCTGCTGTAAATAGCTGTAGCTCGGGAAAAACGCCAGATAGTGCCCGGCCCTCGCCCCGGACATCACG
>RKCM01000105.1 GCA_014858325.1 Oscillospiraceae bacterium
GGGGCCGCGGGGACCGCGTCGGTCATAATAACCGGGGCCGAAGTCGTCCATGGGCGGGCGCGGGGGGCGCGGGCCCCGGCGATGCCGCCAGCCGAACCAGCCAAAGGGCCCCCAGTACCAGCCCAGCCCGTGGCCAAAGGGGACCACGAACATGAAGAAGAGGGCAAAGATCACGATGGCGTAGGCCAGGATGGTGAACAGGCCGTCCACCGCCGTCTCCAGCAGGCTGGGCTGCGGAGCCGGGGCGGGCTGGGCCGCAGAGCCGTCGGAATAGATGGTGCTGCTGCTGAAGGTGACACCGTAGACTTCGGCGATCGCATTGGCCGCGTTGGTGGCACAGGTGAGGACGGCTGCATCATACTTTTTGGCGGCAAAGTCGTCTTCCATGGTCTGGGCGATCGCGCTGGCCTGGCTGGCCAGCATCGTGTTGCGGAAGCCGTCGCCGTAGGTCAGGTAGTAGTCGCCGTCGGCGTACTCCGGCGACTCCATCACCAGCAGGATCAGCACGCCGTTGTTGTTGGCGCTGCTGCCGATGCCCCAGGTATTGAAAGCCTGGGTGGCGTAGTCCTCGGTGGAGACGCTGCCGGTGTAATCCACGGTCAGCACGCCGATCTGGGCCCCCTGACAGCTGGCCGAAAGCTGGGCGTTGATCGTTTCGATCTCTTCGACGGTGTCGCTGCTGAGGACGTTGGCATCGTCCACGACGCATTGGTCCGCCGGGAGCTGCGGCAGGGAAGCCGAAGCGGCCAGGGCGGCGGGCACGAGGGCGGTAAGGCCCACCATCACCACCAGCGCCAGCGCACTGAGGCGCTTAGCAAAATGTTTCATCGTTTTCATGCGAAAGGTTCCACCTCCTGGATGCCAAACAGGCCCTTCAGCACGCTGGCCGGGAAGCCGTCTGTCTCCTGTTGATAGGCCGTGACGGCCGGATTGTAATTGAGGTTACTGAGGATGGTCTGGGCGCTGTTGAACTGGCCGTACTGGCCCTGCACCGCGCCCATCTTCATGGGGTCGGCAGCCTGCTCCTGCATCTTGGCATAGAGCTGGTCGATCATGGCCCCCAGCGCCTCGTTGGCCTGATAGAGCGCGTGCATGGGGCTGCCCTGATAGTAGGGCAGGGAGGTCAGGTCCTGCTTTTTGCCGCCGGACTGGACGGCATCGAGACAGGCGGAAAAATCGTCCAGCGCTTTCTGCGCGGCCTGCACCTCGGCGCTGTCGGCCCCGAGGGTGCCGGTGCCCGTCGTGATGACATTGGCAGCGGTGTTCAGCCGGGTGAGCAGCTCCTCATTGAGGGTATAGCCGTTGTCGGCAGAAACGCCATAGGTGAACCACTGGCTGGCCGTGTTGTATTTTCCCTTCAGTTTTGCTCCGCCGAAGCCCACAAAGCTGGCCGCCATCACTGCAAGGCACAGGGCCATGGCCGTGGCCTGCTTTGCCAGCGCACCGGGGAGCTTTTGCTCCAGCGCCGCCAGCTTCTGTTGGGCAGGGGTCCATTTTTGGGCAGGATCGGCCTTGGGGGCCTCCCGGTAGCTCCCGGCGGAAAAGCCCCCCGGGGCTTGGGCTTGAGTCTTGTGCGAAAAATCTGCGTTCGCCATATCAGCTGCGGATCTCCATCATCTTCTGTTTCAGCTCGTCTTCGATGCGGGTGAGCTCCTGCTCGGCAGCGGCACGCTTGGTGCGGCCCTCCGTCTGGATCTTGTTCAGCTCGTCCAGCGTCTCGATGAGGCTCTTGTTGGTCTGCTGCAGGGTCTCGATGTCCACCACGCCGCGCTGGCTTTCCTTCGCGGTCTCAATGGTGCCCATCTTGAGGGCCTCGGCATTCTTCTTCAGCAGGTCGTTGGTCATGTCGGTGACGGCGCGCTCGGCCTGCATGGCCTGCTGGCTGTGGGCCAGGCCCAGCGCCAACACCATCTGGTTCTTCCACAGGGGGATGGTGTTGACGATGGTGGACTGGATCTTTTCGGCCATCATGGAGTTGTTGTTCTGCAGCAGGCGAATCTGCGGGCCCATCTGCAGGCTGATGTTGCGGGTGAGCTCCAGGTCGTAGAGCTTTTTCTCAAACCGCTCGCACTGGTCGGCAAGGTCCCGGGCCTTCTGCGCGTCCTCAGGCAGGCCGGAGGTCTTGGCTTTGTCCATGGCCTGCTGCAGCTCGTTTGCCCGCACATCGGCCAGCTTCTTTTTGCCGGCCAGGATGTACATGCTCAGCTCCTTGAAGTAGGCCATGTTCAGCTCGTACATCTTATCCAGCATGGCAATGTCCTTGAGCAGCTGCACCTGATGGCTCTCCAGCATGGACTGGATGTTTTCCACGTTGGTCTCGGCCTTGTTGTACTTGGTCTTCAGGTTGTCGATCTGGTCGGCCTTCTTTTTGAAGAAGCCCAGGATGCCCTTCTGCTGCTCCTCGTTGGCGTCAAAGCTCTTCAGCTCGCCGATGAGGTCGGTGATCATATCGCCCACCTCGCCCAGGTCCTTGGTGGACACCTTGGCCAGAGCGGCTTCCGAAAAATCACCGATCTTCTTCTGGCAGGCGGAGCCGTACTGCAGCACCTGCTGGCTGTTGGTGATGTCGATCTTCTGGGCGAAGTCGTTCACCATGGCCTGCTCCTCGGGGGTCAGTTTGACCTCCTCGGGGGCCGGGGCGGCTTCGGGCTTTTTCTCCTCCACCGGGGCGGCAGCCGGGGTGGGGTCCAGCGTCAGGCTGGGCGCTGCGGGGGCGTCGAAATCAAAGTTTAAGGTGTTGTTGTCAGCCATGAGATTCCTTCCTTTCCGTGGGGCTTAAAGTCCCTGTCCCTTTAACATATTCTGCAGCACCGTCAGGTCGGCCGAGAGATCCATGCTCTCGGCGGCATACAGGGCGTCGAGCTGGTTCTCAAAGGCGGTGGCGATGGAGGCGGCGTTGTGCTCCACCTCGCTGCGGATGGACGCAGCGTTTTCGCCCTTCACGCCCTGCTTGGCCAGCGTGGCGTATTGCTGCAGGATGTTCACCGCGTCGGGCAGATAGTAGTTGGCAAAGCGGCGCACCTGCTTGGCCTTGCCGGGGTTGGCTTCCACCGTCTCCACAATGGAGCGGCCCGCCTTTTCCATGCGGTCCATGGCGGCGGAGAGGGCCGGGTCGGGCAGGGCCTCGTTCAGCCGGTGCAGGGTGTCGAGCTTTTGCTGGATGTCCGTCAGCATCTCGTCCACGTCCTCCACGCCGGTGTGGAAGGGCACCTCCGTCTCCACCACCCGGGGCGGGCAGAGCCGCCGGGCCGTGATGAGCGCGCCCGC
>RKCM01000045.1 GCA_014858325.1 Oscillospiraceae bacterium
GCGCCGCCGGGACAAGCCTGCCGGGCCAGAGCCACCGGGCCCCGACGAGGGCCCCCAGCCCGCAGAGCAGGCAGATGCTCTGGAGGCTGAGCGCCCCAAACCCATGGAGCAGCAACCCCAGCGCCGCCCCGGCTGCGCAGGCGGCGAAGCAGTCCTCTCCAAGGCCCAGCGCCAGCCCCGGGCCAAAAGGCAGCAGCGTGCCGTACAGCACGGCCCAGCCGCCCGCAAACCCCATGGCCAGCGCCCCCATCTGCCGCAGCGCGGGCCGCAGCAATGCCCGTGCGCCCAAGGGCGGCGAAAGCCGCCGCAGGCCGTTGTTCGTCCACACCCACATGGATTCCTGCATACGAAAAGATCCCCGCTTTCCGGCGGGGATCTTCGCTGTGTGTTCTGTTTCCCGCGCCCTTTGCATATACTCTAGCAAGGGCGCGCTGCATTTTATGGGGCAGTGCGGGGAAGGCCCTGTTTTTTGCCAAAAGTGCTAAGATCTCAGCCTTTCAGCTTGGCAATGGCGTTCTTCACCCGCTCCACGGTCTTTTCGCGGCCCATCATGCAGGCCAGGTCGGTGCCGCCGCCGGGGGTGCGCTGCTTGCCGGAGAGGGCGATGCCCAACGGGTAGAGCAGCCAGCCGTTCTTCTTGCCCAGCTCCTCGGCCTTGGCCTTGCAGGCATCAAAGACCGCGTCACGGTCGGCAAAGTCCAGCGCCTCGTCGCTCAGCAGGGGCAGCAGTGCCTCCAAAGCTTCCAATGCGGACTCCGGGGTGGTCTTCTGCTTCTTATTGGTGTAAAGGCTCACGTCGTACTCCGGCATGGCGTCGAAGAAATCCAGCTGAGCCGGGATCTCGCCCAGCACTTCGCACCGGGGCTGGAGGTTGGCGCAGAGCAGCTTTTTGTCGATGGGGGTGTGGACCGCCTCGTCGATCCAGGGCTCTGCCTTGGCCAGGAACGCCTCGGGGCTCAGGCGGCGGATGTACTCCGCGTTGATGGCCCGCAGCTTGAGGGGGTCGAAGATGGCAGGAGATTTGGAGATGCCCTCGGGCGTCCAGATCTTCACCAGCTCGGGCAGGGAGAAGATCTCCTGCTCGGCGTACTCTCCCTTGGGGCTCCAGCCCAGCAGGCAGATGTAGTTCAGGATGGCTTCCGTCAGGTAGCCCTTGGCCACCAGATCCTGGTAGCTGGCGTCGCCGTTGCGCTTGGAGAGCTTGTTCTGGGCGTCCTTCATCACGGGCGGGCAGTGGATGTAGGTGGGGATGTCCCAGCCAAAGGCCTGGTACAGCAGGTTGTACTTGGGGGTGGAGGAGAGATACTCGCTGCCCCGGATGACATGGGTGATGCCCATGAGATGGTCGTCCACCACGTTGGCAAAGTTGTAGGTGGGCATCCCGTCGGTCTTGATGAGGATCTGGTCGTCCATCTCGCTGTTGTTCACCTCGATGTGGCCGTAGACCACATCGTCAAAGCCGGTGACGCCGGTGCGGGGGATCTTCTGGCGGATGACATAGGGGTCGCCCGCCTCCAGATGCTTCTGCACCTCTTCTGCGGGCAGGTCGCGGCAGCAGCCGTCGTAGTGGGTCATCTCGCCGTGGGCGCGCTGCTCGGCGTGGAGGGCCTCCAGCCGCTCCTCAGAGCAGAAGCAGTAGTAAGCCTTGCCCTCTGCCACCAGCTGCTCGGCATACTGCTTGAACATCCCCATCCGCTCGCTCTGCACATAGGGGCCCACGGGGCCGCCGATGTCCGGGCCCTCGTCCCACAGCAGGCCGGTCTCCCGCATGGTATTGTAAATGACGTCCACTGCGCCTTCCACATAACGGCCCTGATCGGTATCCTCGATGCGGAGGATGAAGGTGCCATCGTCGTGCTTGGCCATCAGGTAAGCATACAGGGCGGTGCGCAGGTTGCCCACGTGCATGTAGCCCGTGGGAGACGGGGCAAATCGGGTACGAACTTTCTTGTCCGGCATATCAAAAACGCTCCTTTGTATCGGCATCTAAAACGATAAGTCTACTCTGTTCTAGTTTAACGGTTTGCGGTGTTTTTGTCAACGGAAAGCCTTGTTTTGCCGGGCAGCGGCCCGGTCCGGCCCGAAAAAACAGGGTGCAAAAAAATCTTTTTGTCGAATCTGCTCGAAAACATTGACGAACACGCGGAAATTTTGTATACTGATGGCATGAGATATGGAACAATTTTCCTGCAAGTCCTTTTGCAAGAAAATATGGAACCTTGCACAAGGGCCCATATCTCCGTTCGTCCGAAACGATCGATGGAATAGGAATGAGAAAAAGGAGAATTTGACATGAAAACGACAGGCATTGTCCGTGGGATCGACGCTCTGGGCCGTATCGTCCTCCCGAAAGAACTGCGCACCAGCATGCATCTGGACAGCGACGCCAAGCTGGAGATCTTTGTAGAAGGCGACTCCATCATCCTCAAGAAGTACCGCCCCAACGGCAGCTGCGATTTCTGCGGCGAAGTGGACCCCGCCGCCGTTGTGTATAAGGGCTACTGCATCTGCCCGGCCTGCCGCAAGAAGATCAGCAAGCTGTAAGCCGCGCACAAAAAGGAGGTCGTCTCATGCCCCAGATGATCGATTTCACCCTGCCTTCCACCGTGCCCGGGCGGACGCTCCACGCGTTCCGCTGTGTGCCGGAGGGCCCCGTGCGGGCAGTCGTCCAGCTATCTCATGGCATGGTCGAGTTCATTGACCGCTACAAGCCTCTGGCAGAGTATCTGGCCGCGCAGGGCATTCTGGTCACCGGCCACGATCACCTGGGCCATGGCGCTTCCATCCGCACCAAAGCCGATTACGGCTATTTTGCCCAGCCGGACGGCAACCGCGCCGTACTGGACGATCTGCACGCCGTGACGGAGCAGACCAAGGCGCTCTACCCCGGGGTGCCCTACTTTCTGCTGGGCCACAGCATGGGCTCGTTCTATGCCCGGCAGTACCTCTGCGAGTGGGGCGATGAGCTGGACGGTGCCATCATCCTGGGCACCGGCTACCAGCCCAAAGCGCTGGTGGCCACGGCGCGGGCCCTTTGCCGGGTGCTGGCCGTCTTCTTTGGCTGGCAGCACCGCAGCAAGCTGGTGGCAAACCTCTCGTTTGCAGGCTACAACAAAGGACTGGAGGGCCGCACCCCGCAGGACTGGCTCAACCGCGACGCCGCCGAGGTGGACAAATACCGCGCCGACGAGCGCTGCATGTTCACCTTCACCCT
>RKCM01000017.1 GCA_014858325.1 Oscillospiraceae bacterium
ATAAGATTTTATTTGTGAAAAAGAAAAATACCGCCCACGCAGCGCAGCGATGGATTTTGTCGGGTGAATCGGCGGCAAAATGAATCGGGTGTGTTGCGGGGCGGTAAATTCTTTCGTGGACTTTTCCTCACTGAAGTGGTTGGTCTCACGGTGATAACCAACCACTTCCTGTGGCTGTATTCAAAATAAACACGACCACATCTTGTGGATGGCTTCAAGCCAATCCACAAAAGCAGCGGGATTTGTGACAGAGAATATCACGCATTGAACGGTGCGTCAAGATAATTAAAAAAAAAAAAAAAAATTATTGCGGCAAAGCGGTGATAGTAGGACTTATAGGAGGCTACTTAAGCTGTTTTTTCTATTTACAGCTACAATGATAGCCGTTGGGGGATTGTGATTGGTCAGGGCTGAAAAGGGCTTTCATAATTTGCTGCAGCGCATCATGTCCTCGACGCTCCCAGCGTCCTCAAAGGACGATTTGATGGGTGTGTAGGGATAAGCTGTAAAAAGAAGCATGGACGCCCCCGAAAAGGAGAGCGTCCATGCTTCTTGCTGTATCCGAATGGAGGAGATTGCGAAATCAGCGATTGTCCGGGCAGACGATTTCCAGCATCTGATCGAACACCTCTTCCATCTGCCGCACCAGCGTGAACTGGGTGCGGGCGCGGTCAAGGTTGTGGTCGGGGCGGGCGGTGTGGAAGTAGTGGTCGCCCTCCAGATAGTCGGTCAAAAAGCGGGTGCCGCACTCCAGCGTCATGAGCCGGGCACCCCAGGCCAGGCTCTTTTTCTCGGCGAGGCTCATGGAAGCCCCGGCGGTGGAGAGATAGCCCTTGGCAAACACTTCGTACAGGTGCAGATCAAAGTGGACCTTGCTCTGGTCCGGCTCGTCCTCGGCGCAGTCGTTGGCGCCAGTGCGGATGGAGTCGCCGAAATCGTAGGCCGACAGGCCGGGCATCACCGTGTCCAAATCGATGACGCAGATGCCCTTGCCGGTGGCTTCGTCGATGAGGACGTTGTTGATCTTGGTGTCGTTGTGAGTCACTCGCAGGGGGATCTGACCGGCAGCCAGTTGGTCCAGCAGCACATGGCAGTCGGCCTCCCGTGCCCGGACAAAGGCGATCTCCTCGGCGATCTTGGCGGCGCGGCCCATGCTGTCGGCGGCCAGGGCTTTTTCAAAATTGGCGTAGCGGTTGGCGGTATCGTGGAAGCGGGCAATGGTCTCGTGAAGGGTGGCGGCAGGGTAGTCGGAGAGCTGATTCTGGAACTTGCCCAGTGTCTCGGCCACGGTGCGGAAATCCGCCTCGCTGCCCACCTGCTGCAGGCAGACGGTGCCCTCCACAAAATCGTAGGCGCGCCATGCGCCGCCGTCTGCATCCCGGTAGCAGCTGCCGCCGGTGCGGGTGAGGATGACGTTCAGCGTTTCCCGCGCGGGGTCGCCGCCCTCTGCCAAGATCTTCGTCCGCAGATGGCGGGTGACGCCGCAGACGTTCTCCATCAGGCCAATGGGGTCGGTGAAGGTTTCCGTATTGATGCGCTGGAGAATGAACCGCTTGGTGCTGTCGGTGCGCTGCGCGAGGAAGGTGTCGTTGATGTGTCCTTCGCCGTAATGGTTGGGGTCGCAGACCACAGGACCGCCAAAATCAAAGGCGTTTGCGGCTTCCTGCAGCAGAGAGACGGTGACTGGCTTCATGATGAACTCCTTTTTTTTTTTTTTCGTGTTATTTATTCGGCCGCTTTGCCGCAGCAGGGGGCTGGCCCTGCCGCACCTGACGGCGGTATTCGTTGGGGGTCATGCCTTCCGCCTTGCGGAAGCACTGGGAAAAGTAGCTGGGGGAGGAAAAGCCCATCAGCTCGCTGATCTGGGCAAGGTTGTAGCCGGTGTTGCCCAGCATATGCTTGCTCTCCTCAATGCGGCGGCGGTTCAGGTAAGTAATGGGGGAAATGCCGTACTCCCGCTGGAAGGTGTGGGCCAGATAGTATTTGTTCAGGTGGGCGATCTCGGCCAGGAGGTCCAGCGAGACGTCCTCCCGGAAATTGGCGTCCAGATACCGTTTGACCTCCGCACACTCCCGGTTTTCGGTCCGGGGGGCTTCCTCCAGCTGCAGCGAGAGGGTGGTGCAGCGCACCACCCAGATCAGCAGCACCTCCAGCAAGTCCTGACAGACGGTTTCGCAGCCGTCCAGGCTGCGGTCGGCCTCCGCCAGCAGCATGTGCAGCAAAGTGACCATCCGCTCCCGGTTCTCGCGGCAGTTGAAGATGGCGTAGGAGGTGTCTGCCCGGTTGAACAAAAACTCCATCTTGTCCACCCCCAGCACGATGTATTCCAGAGGGGAGGCGTTGAGGCTCAGCTCCGTGTGTTCCACCTGGGGGTTCACGATAACCAGATCATCCGGCTTTACCGGGAACAGCTGCCCGGAAAGGTAGAACTGGCCCTCGCCGCTGAGGCAGTAGAACAGCTCGGTGCAGGCGTGGGTGTGGGTGGTGCTGTTCCAGTCGCCGCCAAACCGGCTCTTGCTGATGTACAGCAGCCGGAAGGATTCCCGCGGGGCGGGCGCATGGCGGATATCAAAGCGCTGGTTGCTCATAATACATCGACTCCTCCCGGAAACGCAAAATAACTAAAAATAATCGCAAAATATCAAAAATAAAGCGCTGAAAACGGTGCAGAATCTCCCTTGCCCGTCCCCATTATAGAGGGGATGGATGCAAAAAGCAAGCCCTGTTTTTGGACTTGTTGTATACTTTTATTTCGTGAAGCAGTGCGAAATCTATTGAAAACAGAACGGCTTGGGGATAATCGCTAAAAGAGAAACCAAGAATTTAGCACTTTTGCTGGAAGAAATGCTCAGAAAGCAATATCTATAAAAAATGAAACAACAAACCTCTTGAGCAAGGAGGCGAAAGAATTTATATTGGAGGCAGAAAAACACACAGCCCTCTCGGACGAAGCCTGTTTGCCCCGGCTGTGTTTTGAACGGAATTTTATGATGGAGGATACACTATGAAACGCATTTCTCGTCGCAATTTTCTGAAAGCGGCTGGCGTGGGTGCCGCCGCACTGGGCCTGGCTGCCTGTGGTGGTGCTGCCAGCTCCACCGCGTCCAGCACGGCATCTTCTGCCGCTACTTCTTCCGCAGTGGCTGCGGACGTCACCATCAAGGTTGCTGCCATCGAGACCGGCTACGGCGCTGAGATGTGGAAAAAGGT
>RKCM01000016.1 GCA_014858325.1 Oscillospiraceae bacterium
TACCTGAACAAGCTGGGCGGCGAGAACGGCATCGGCCTGCTGGATATCGTGGAGAACCGTCTGGTGGGCATGAAGAGCCGCGGTGTGTACGAGACCCCCGGCGGTGCCATCCTGTACAAGGCCATCAATGTTCTGGAGACCATCACTCTGGATAAGGAAAGCTCTCACTTCAAAGCTCAGCTGGCCCAGAAGTATGCCGATATCGTCTACAACGGCCAGTGGTTCACCCCGCTGCGCGAGGCTCTGGATGCCTTTGCCGACAGTCTGGAAAAGACCGTCACCGGTGATGTGAAGCTCAAGCTCTACAAGGGCAACATGATCAACGCCGGCGTCACCTCTCCGTACACCCTGTACGACGAGCAGACCGCTTCCTTCGGTGAGGACGAGGACTACAATCAGGCCGATGCCGCAGGTTTCATCAACCTGTTCGGCTTGTCCATCAAGGAGCGTGCAAAGCTGTCCAAGAATTGGCCGGAGATCAAGTAAGCAGCTGTAACATCTTCCCTTTCGTGTGTTTTCACACTTTCACACGGAAGTTCCATCCAACCGGCATCGTTGCCGGCGGCACCGCCGCAGGAGCGTTTTCCCCTGCGGCGGCTTTGCCGTTTTTAGAAGGAATTAACCCTCTCAGTCAAAACCTGACGGTTTTGCCAGCTCTCCCGAAGGGCGAGCTTTGTGCATGGTACGGAAAAGCTGAAAAAGCTCCCCCTTTCGGGGGAGCTGGCGAGCGAATGCGAGACTGAGAGGGTTCGGATAATCAAGGAGCAAACTATGGCAGAACAACTCTGGAAGGGCCGTTTTTCCAAGGCCGTGGATTCCCGCGTGAACGACTTCAACTCCTCCATCCGGTTCGACCAGCGCATGATCGCGCAGGATATGCGCGGCAGCGGCGTCCATGCCGCCATGCTGGCAAAGCAGGGCATCATCTCGGAAAAGGACTGTGAGGACATCCTCAACGGTCTGGCATCCATCGCCGACGATCTGGCAGCCGGCAGGCTGGAGATCGACCCGGGTGCCGAGGATGTGCACACCTTTGTGGAACAGACCCTCACCGCCCGCATCGGCGATGCGGGCAAGCGGCTGCACACCGGCCGCAGCCGCAACGATCAGGTGGCGCTGGATATCCGCCTCACCCTGCGGGATTACAGCCACACCCTGCAGGCCTACATCGTGGAGCTGGTCCGGGTCCTGTGCAAAAAGGCAGCGGAGAACACCGCCGCCGTCATGCCCGGCTACACCCACCTGCAGCGGGCCCAGCCCATCACCTTCGGCCACGCCCTGATGGCCTACGCCTGGATGCTCCTGCGCGATTTGCAGCGCTTTGAGGACGCCACCGCCCGGATGGACGCTCAGTGCCCGCTGGGCAGCGGAGCACTGGCCGGCACCACCTACCCGCTGGACCGCGTCTTCACCGCCGAGAAGCTGGGCTTTGCGGCTCCCTGCCCCAACAGTCTGGACGGCGTGTCTGACCGCGATTTCTGCATCGAGCTGGCCGCCGCCATCTCCACCTGCATGATGCACCTCTCCCGCCTTTCCGAAGAGATCATCCTCTGGTGCAGCTGGGAGTTCAAGTTCATCGAGCTGGACGACGCCTTTACCACCGGCTCCTCCATCATGCCCCAGAAGAAAAACCCCGACGTCACCGAGCTCATCCGCGGCAAGACCGGCCGCGTCTACGGCGACCTGACCACCCTCCTTGTGATGATGAAGGGCATCCCCCTCGCTTACAACAAGGATATGCAGGAGGATAAGGAAGCCATCTTCGACGCAGTGGATACGCTGGAGCTCTGCCTCAAGACCGTTATCCCCATGCTGGATACCATGAAGACCCTGCCCGCCAATATGCGCCGGGCCGCTGCCAGGGGCTTCATCAACGCCACCGACTGCGCCGACTACCTCACCAAGAAGGGAATGCCCTTCCGGGATGCCTACAAGCTCACCGGCTGCATGGTGTCTGACTGCATCGCCAAGGATAAAACGCTGGAAGAGCTGACCCTCGACGAGTTTAAGGGCTACAGCGCTCTGTTTGAAGAGGACATCTACGACGCCATCGACCTCATCCATTGCTGCGAGGGCCGCACCAGCTACGGCGGCCCCGGTGAGGCCAGCGTCCTGCATCAGATCGAGCTGGCAAACGCCCAGCTCAGCACATGGGAGGCGAAAAACGCATGAGCGTAAAAGTGTTCATCGATGGTTCTTCCGGCACCACCGGCCTGCGCATCGCCGACCGTCTGGCCCAGCGGCCGGACATCGAACTGCTGCACATCTCCGCCGAGGGCCGCAAGGACGTGAATGAGCGGGCCAGGGTCATCAACTCGGCCACCCTCGCCTTCCTCTGCCTGCCCGATGCGGCCTCTAAGGAGGTCATGCCCCTGCTCCGCCCGGACGTGAAGATTTTGGATACCTCCACGGCTTTCCGCACCGACCCCGCATGGGACTACGGCTTCCCGGAGCTGGCGGGCCAGAAAGAAAAAATCAAGCAGTCCTGCCGGGTGGCCGTCCCCGGCTGCTATGCCAGCGGCTTCATCAGCATTGCCCGCCCCCTTGTGGAGCTGGGCCTTGTCCCGGCGGAGTACCCCTTCAGCTGCACCGGCATCTCCGGCTACTCTGGCGGCGGCAAAAAGATGATCGCCGAGTATGAGAGCGCCGACCGCCCCGCCCACAGCAGGCTGGATGCGCCCAAGAGCTACGGCCTGAGCCTGGCCCACAAGCACCTGCCCGAGATGCAGAAGATCAGCGGCCTGGCCCATACGCCCATGTTCGTGCCCGTCGTCTGCGATTATTACGCCGGGATGCAGGTGCTGGTGCCGCTGGACCTGAAACTGGCCCACACCACCGCCGAGGCCGTGGCCGAGGGGCTGGCCGCTTACTACAAGGACGGTGCCACCGTCAAGGTCCACGGGCTCAACGAGCCGCTGCCCGAAAACGGCCTTTACGCCAATGCCATGGCCGGCAGCGACCGCATGGAGCTGTACCTCACCGCCAACGCAGCGGGCGACCAGATGATGCTGGTCTCCCTGTTCGACAACCTCGGCAAGGGCTCGTCGGGAGCCGCGCTCCAGTGCATGAACCTGATGCTGGGCCTGCCGGAGACCGAAGGATTAGAATAAAAACTCCCTTCGTCTGCTCACGGTGTTCGCATCCACCTCCCTCGAAGAGGGAGGCTTTTGCAGCTGACGGTTACGCAAAGGCTCCCTCCATGA
>RKCM01000190.1 GCA_014858325.1 Oscillospiraceae bacterium
GACGTCCATGGCGCCGGCCTCGACCACCAGCTCGGCGGCCTGCTCCACCAGGGCGTCGATGGCGTCCTGGGTGTTGGCGTCGAAGGTCACCAGCAGATAGGCGCCCACGTCCTGCCCGCCGATGTTGCGGGGGAACACGGCCTTGCCCAGATACTCCTCGGAGGAGATGAGGATCTCTCGCTCAAAGAACTCCAGAGCCTGGGGGTCCATGTGGGCCTTCTTGAACAGGGGCACGGTGGAGATGCAGGTGGCCAGGTCCTCGAAGGGGCAGATGAGGCTGACGGTCTGCTTGGGGGCGGGGATGAGCTTGAGGGTCAGCTCGGTGATGATGCCGAGGGTGCCCTCGGAGCCGATGATGAGGTTGAGCAGGGAGTAGCCGGAGGAGGTCTTGGAGACGGTGGCGCCCATCTTGACGATCTCGCCGGTGGGCAGGACCACGGTCATGGCCCGGACATAGTCGCGGGTGGCGCCATACTTGACGGCCCGCATGCCGCCGGCGTTGGTGGAGACGTTGCCGCCCAGCGTGGCAAACTTCTCACCGGGATCGGGGGGATACAGCAGGCCCTGCTTCAGGGCGTCCTCGGCCAGGTCGTTGAGCAGCACGCCGGGCTGGACCCGGACGACAAAGTTGTCGGTATCATATTCCAGGATCTGCTTCATGCGCATGGTGCACAGCACCACACCGCCGGCGATGGGGGTGCAGGCGCCCACCAGGCCGGTGCCAGCGCCGCGGCAGGTCACGGGGATGTTGTTGTCATAGCAGACCTTCATGATGGCGGAGACCTCTTCGGTGCTCAGCACATCAATGGAGACGTCGGGCATCTTGGTGCCGTAGATGGGCATCTCGTCGCGGGAGTAGTCGGGGTTGACGTCCGCGCCCACGACGACGCGGTCGCCGGAGATCTTCTTCAGCTCTTCGATGATTTCAGGGGTGACTGGATTGTAGGTTGCCATATGGATTCCTCCTAACGTATTTTTCAACGGTCGGCGTCTTTACTCCTCCACGATGACGGAGATGCCGTTGGGGATGACCACGGTGTGGGCGTCCTTGCCCTTGAGGGCGTAGGCCCGGTCCAGAGCAGTCTCCAGGTCGGGGGCGTACTCCAGCTTCATGTCCTCCACAAACTGCCTGGCGGAGGGGTCGGAGACGAAGATGATATGGTGCTTGCACATCATGCGCACCAGGATCTGGTACTCCCACTGGTCGGGGTTGGTCTGCTCCATGGGGATCTTGAGGGTCTCCTCCTGGAGCTTCTCCGGGGATTCACAGTCCTTCAGAGCCCGGTAGAAGCCCTCGCCGCCGGTGCCGTCGTTGCAGCGGGAGCAGATGATGAGCACGGCGCCGGGAGCGGCGGCGGACTCGGCGGCGGTCAGGCCCTTGACGCTCTGGTACATGTTCTGATCCAGGGGCGCGCCGCCGTTGGAGGTGATGACCACGTCGCCCCGCTTCTGGGGCTTCACCCGGCAGTAGCCCTTCAGGAACGCACAGCCAGTCTCATGGGCCTTGACGTAGTTGCCGGCAAAGGCGGCGACTACCTTCTTGTCCTCGTCGATGATGACGTTGACGATGTAGGCCAGCTTGGCCTGCCGGGCGGCGTCCACCATGTCGATGTGCAGGGGGTTGCCCTCCAGCACGCCGGTGCGGGCGCAGTCGGAGGCGATGAACTTGGCGCAGTGGTTGCCCAGCACCGTCACCTGATCGCACACGCCGGGCAGCACGCTCTTGCGGCCGCCGGAGAAGCCGGCGAAGAAGTGGGGCTCGATGAAGCCCTCGCTGACCAGCAGCTCGGTCTCGGCCGCCACCTTGTCGATGACCAGCCGGGCCCCGGAGGGCAGCACGCCGATCTCCACGTTGCTGGCCGGGTCCTGGCTGTCATGGATGACGATCTTCTCCTCCGCCACGATCTTTTCGCCCAGCTTTTGGGTGAGCTCGTCCTTGCTGGTGGGGCGGTGGAAGCCGGTGGCCACCAGCTTGGTCACGCTTTCCACCACGGCCAGACGGGCACCCTTGTACTGGTCGGCGCTCATCAGGTAGGGGTTGAAGCCCCAGGCCATGCCGGAGCAGGTGCTGGTCTCGCCGTCCACCGGCAGCTTTGCCACCATGGCGTTCTGGGGGGTCAGCTGGTAGGCACCGCCGAAGGGCATGAGCACGGTAGCAGCACCGATGGTGGAGTCGAACCGCTCGGAAAGGCCCTTCTTGCTGCAGACGTTCAGGTCACCCACCATGTTCTTCATCTTCTGGCTGAAGGTCAGGCCGGCCCACTGGGGCTGCCAGACAGTGCCCTTTTCCACATGGACGTTCTGGTGCTTCTCGGCACCGTTGGAGTTCAAAAACTCGCGGCTGATGTTCACGATGGACACACCGTTCCACACCATGTTCAGGCGCTTTTCCTCGGTGACCTTGGCCACGGGGGTAGCCTCGAGGTTCTCTTCATTGGCGATGGCGATGAATTTGTCCACGTCCTCCGGGGCAAGCGCCACAGCCATGCGCTCCTGGCTCTCGCTGATGGCCAGCTCCGTGCCGTCCAGACCATCGTACTTCTTGGTGACCTTGTTCAGGTCGATGTACAGACCGTCGGCCAGCTCGCCGATGGCCACAGAAACGCCGCCGGCACCAAAGTCGTTGCAGCGCTTGATCATTTTGCAGGCGTCCTCACGGCGGAACAGACGCTGCAGTTTGCGCTCGATGGGGGCATTGCCCTTCTGCACCTCGGCACCGCAGTGCTCCAGGCTGTCCAGCTTGTGGGCCTTGGAGGAACCGGTGGCACCGCCCACGCCGTCGCGGCCGGTGCGGCCGCCCAGCAGCACGATCACATCCCCGGGAGCCGGGCACTCGCGGCGCACATGGGAAGCCGGGGTGGCACCCACCACCGCACCGATCTCCATGCGCTTTGCCACATAGCCGGGGTGGTAGATTTCATCCACCTGACCGGTAGCCAGACCGATCTGGTTGCCGTAGGAGGAATAACCGGCGGCGGCGGTGGTCACCAGCTTGCGCTGGGGCAGCTTGCCGGGCAAAGTCTCGCTCACAGGCACCAGCGGGTCACCGGCACCGGTCACACGCATGGCCTGATAGACGTAACTGCGGCCGGACAGCGGGTCACGGATGGCACCGCCGATGCAGGTGGCTGCGCCGCCGAAGGGCTCGATCTCGGTGGGGTGGTTGTGGGTCTCGTTCTTGAACAGGAACAGCCAGTCCTC
>RKCM01000182.1 GCA_014858325.1 Oscillospiraceae bacterium
GCGGGGGCCGCGGCCACGGCGCTCGCCGTAGGTGTTCTCGGTCTGGGCATCGGGGGCGGTGGAGTAGATGACCACACGGCGGTCACGGCCTTCGCCCTTGCTCTCGCTCCGCACACCCTCCATCTTGCCGATGGCGGAGTGGATGATGCGGCGCTCGTAGGGGTTCATGGGCTCCATGGCAAAGCTGCGGCCGGTCTTGCGGACCTTGGCGCCGATGCGCTGTGCCAGAGCGGTCAGGTCGCTCTCCCGCTTATCGCGGTAGCCGGCCACATCCAGGCCCAGCTTGATGTAATCGCCTTCCAGCCGGTTGGCCACCAGGCTTGCCAGATAGGAAAGGCTCTCCATGGTCTCGCCGCGGCGGCCGATGAGGGCCCCCAGCTTCTCGCCATCCAGACGGATGATGGTGGCCTCGCCCTTCTGCACGGCGCTGAAGGTGACGTTCTCCACGCCCATCTTGGCGATGACCTCCTGCAGGTACTCCACAGCGGCCTTCACCTTGGTGTTCTCTTCGATGTTGATGGGCACCTCCACCTCTTCGGCCTCTGCATCGGCAGCGGGGGCTTCCGGCTTCTCCTCAGCGGGAGCAGCAGCCTCCTGTGCCGGAGCGGCCTGCTCGGCCTTGGGGGCTTCCTCGGGCTGTGCAGCCGGAGCGGCCTCGGCAGCCGGGGCCGGAGCCTCCTCCACGATGGGGGCGGCGGGCTTTGTCTGTGCCACGGGGGCGGCATCCGGCTCTTCCACGGTGACGCGGACCTTGGCCGGGGTCAGCTTCAGGCCCAGAAAGCCCGTCTTCTGGGGCATTTCCAGCACTTCGTAGCTGACATTGATCTCATCGGCCTGAACACCCAGCAGGGCGCAGGCTTTTGCGCGTGCTTCATCGACCGTCTTGCCGGTCGCTTCCTGGGTACGGATCATACCGTTAGTCCTCCTTTTTCTGGTTCGCCGCGTTCAGGGGCTCGGTGCGCTCCCCGGCATACTTTTCAGCATCCAGCTGGCGGGCATACTCCAAGCGGCGCTTGTTCATCTCACTGGCGGAGATGTTCTTTTCCACGATCTCGCCGGTCTTCTCGTCCTTGACCTTGATGGTGGTGCTCTTTACGCCCCGCTTTTCCTCTTTTTTGCGGGCAGCCATCTCGGCCAGCACCTGCTCTTTCATCTTGGCCGGGTCATAGATCTTGCGCATCACCTGCGTCTGGATGGTCATAACGATGTTGGAAATGACGTAGTACAGAGAGAATGCGCAGGGCACGGTGAAGCAGAAGAACAGATACATCAGCGGCATCATATACATGGTCAGCTTCATGCTGCCCTGCATCTCCTGGCCGGAGGCCTTCATGCTGATGTGGGTGGAGATAAACATGGTGACGATGGAAAGGATCGGCAGGATCAGCAGGGGCAGGTTCTCTGCAGAGAGGTTGTACTGGGGCACACGGGTCAGGTCGATGCCGAAGAAATCCATGTGCTGGCCAAACTCTGCAATGGCGCTCACCTGGTCGGCGCTGAAGGCAGCGGTGACGGTGGGCTCGCCTGCGATGACCTGTGCGATGATGTTGGTATCACGGGTGACGGTGGTAAAGCTGATGCCGAGGGCTGTGAGGGCATCGCCGGCGGTGGTCAGGGCAGCGGCACCGATGTGGAAGATGCGCTGCAGCGGGCGGTACACGACCTCGATGACGCCGAACATCACCAGGAAGTTGATGAGCATGGGGGCGCAGCCGGAGGTGGGGTTGTAGCCCTGCTGCTGGAGCTTGAGCAGCTCTTCCTGCTGCTTATCGGGCTTGTCCTTGTACTTTTTCTGGATCTCCGCGATCATGGGCTGGTAGGCCGACATTTTGGCCATGCTCTTCTGCTGGTTGAGCTGAAGAGGGATCTTCACGATGTTGATGAGCAGGGTGAAGAGGATGATGTCCCAGCCGTAGTTGGGGATCAGCTTGTAGATCCACTCCATCACATAACCGAGTGGCACGCCGAGGATGTATAAAGGGTTCATAGCTTCGTCCATTCTGCCCCGCCTGTGGCGCGGGACGGTTATTTTATTCGAAGGACGCACTGTCCACAGCGCAGCGCGTCACAAGAAGCGTAGGAAAAAGAGGGGTTCATTTTCCACCAAAAGACCGATGTCTTGTGGAAAACAGCCGGGCCGGAGAAAGTTTCCGGGCCGGGTTCTGCCAACGGCCCTTTTCGGGCACGGGGTCAAAGCCCCAGCGGCCGAGGGGGTTGCACCGGGCAATGCGCCAGGCCCCCAGCAAAAGGCCCTTCAGGCACCCATGGGTCTGGATGGCCTCGATGGTGTACTGGCTGCAGGAGGGGGTAAAGCGGCAGTTGCGGCCAAGGGCCGGGCTCAGCCACCGCTGGTACCAGCGAATGGGCACAATGAGGGCGGCGCGGGCCGCCTTTTGCAGCGGATTCATTCTGGGCTTTGGGCCGCTTCCGGCTGCTTTTTGCGGGCCGGGGGCACCGTGGCAGGGGGCTTTGCACCGGGCTGCTTTGCCTTATCGGGCAATCCGGCCTGCGCAAACAGCTTTGCCACCACGCTGGATACCTGCCAGCTTTTGAGCTTCGGGGTCAGCCCCCGGGCGACGAAGACCAGGTCGTAGCCGCCGATGTTGTAATCGAGGTGCTCGTCGATGGCGGCTTTCATCACGCGGCGGGCGCGGTTGCGCTGGACGGCGTGGCCCACCTTTTTGGTGGCAGTAAGGCCCACACGGGTCTTTTTGCTTTTGGTCTTGAGGACGTAAAGCACCAGCGCCGGGTTTACATAGGACTTGCCGCGGGCATACACGCGGCCAAACTCGCCGTTGCGGCGGAGGGGACGATAGCGCATCCTGTGCGCCTCCCTTCTGGAAAACTGGGCGCTCTGCCCAAAAAGGCAGAGCTCATTTGTCAGTATAGCAAAAAAACGCGTCCAAGGAAAGCCCATCGGCGCGTTTTTCTGGTACAATTCTGGGGTATTTTTTTAGGCATTCTGCCAAAAAAAGAAGACCGCCAATCTGATATCAGCGGTCTGTTGCGCATGGTATTCTGCGCTGACCCAATGCAGTGAGCAAAAAGATCAGACGGTCAGGCTCTTGCGGCCCTTTGCACGGCGAGCATTGATGACCTTACGGCCGTTCTTGGTGCTCATGCGGGTCAGAAAGCCATGAACTTCCTTGCGCTGA
>RKCM01000147.1 GCA_014858325.1 Oscillospiraceae bacterium
CCTTGGCGTGGAGCTGAAGGTGGAGCGCGGACGCCGGGTGTTCCCGGTGTCGGACAAGGCCGAGGAGATCCGGCAGGCCTTGCTGCGGTACGCCGCAGAGGCGGAGATCGTGGAGGACGGAGCCCAAAAGCTGCTGCTGGAGCCCATGGCCCCGGCAGAGGAGCCGGAAGCACCCGGCCCTTCGGAGAACCCCCGCCACCCCAAAAAGAAGAAGCCGGGCCCGGCAGTCCGCTGCGTGGGGGTCCGGGGCACCTCGGGCCGGGAGTACCGGGCCGACGCGGTGCTGGTGGCTACGGGCGGACTGAGCTACCCCACCACCGGCTCCACCGGCGACGGCTACAAGCTGGCCCGGCAGGCGGGGCACACCCTCGTGGACCCGGTGCCCAGCCTGGTGAGCCTGGTCAGCCGCGACCCGGACTGCAAAAAAATGATGGGTCTGGCGCTGAAAAATGTGACTCTGACGCTGTATGAGGACAAGAAGGCCATCTTTGCGGAACAGGGGGAGATGCTGTTTACCCACTTTGGCATCAGCGGCCCGCTGACCCTCAGCGCCTCCAGCCATCTGGGCGACATGAAAAAGCACACCTACCACGCGGAGATCGACTTGAAGCCTGCCCTCAGCGAGGAGCAGCTTTACGACCGCATCACCCGGGATTTTGCCCTGCTGGCCAACCACGCCGCGCAGGGAGCGCTGGTGAAGCTGCTGCCCTCCAGTATGCAGCCGGTGATGGTGGAGCGCTGGGGCATCGACCCGGCCACCAGGGCCAACCAGATCACCCGGGAGCAGAAGCGGGAACTGGTGCGCCTCATGAAGCACTGGGCCGTCTCCATCGACGCCCGGGGCGATCTGGCCCACGCCGTCATCACGGCGGGGGGCGTCTCTGTCCGGGAGGTGGACCCCAGGACCATGGAGAGCAAAAAGGCCAAGGGGCTCTACTTTGCGGGAGAGGTGCTGGATGTGGACGCCTACACCGGCGGCTACAACCTGCAGATCGCTTTCTGCACGGCGCAGAGTTTTGCCAACAACTTGTGACCGCGTGTCGGCAGCTTTCTCTTCGGACGCGAGTCGGGCCATTCCATCGCCCGCCCTATTGCCTGCGGCAACAGGGTCCCACCCCAGCGGACGGCCCTCAGAGAAACAGCCGGCCCGCTGACCAAAAAGAGTGCGTTTTTACGATAAAGGAGAACACAAAATGATTTCTGTTGCGATCGACGGGCCCGCCGGGGCGGGCAAATCCACGCTGGCGCGGCGGCTGGCCGGCGAGCTGGGTTACATTTATGTAGACACCGGGGCTATGTACCGCACCATCGGCCTCTATGCCCTCCGGGCAGGCAAGGACCCCAAGGACAACGAGGCCGTCAACGCCCTGCTGCCTTCGATCCGGCTGCGGCTGGCCTCTGTGGAAGGGGAGCAGCACATTTATCTGGGCGACGAGGACGTGAGCGCTGCCATCCGCACCGAAGAAGCGGGCATGGCGGCCTCCGCCGTGGGGGCCAACCCCACGGTCCGCGCCTACCTGCTGGACACCCAGCGGAACATGGCCAAGACCCAAAACGTCCTGATGGATGGCCGGGACATCGGCACCGTTGTGCTGCCGGATGCCACCGTTAAAATTTTCCTCACCGCCAGCCCCGAGGCCCGGGCCACCCGCCGCTGGAAGGAGTATCAGGCCAAGGGGATGCCCAACACCTACGAGGAGGTGCTGGCGGATGTGAAGCAGCGGGACTATCAGGATACCCACCGGGCCGCTGCCCCCCTCAAGCAGGCGGAGGACGCCGTGCTGCTGGACACTTCGGAACTCAACTTTGAGCAGAGCCTGGCGGCGATGAAAGAGATCATCGCCCAAAAGATCGGGTAAGGGGACGCGATGGTACTATATTATATTTTGGTGCCGCTGGCGTGGATCGTCTTCCACATCGGATTCCGGGTGGAGTGCGTGGGCCGCGAGAACCTGAAAAAGGTGCAGACTCGGGGCTGCATCCTTGCTCCCAACCACATCTCCGCCATCGACCCGGTCTTTGTGGTCATCACCCGGTTCTGGGGCAGGCGGATGGTCGTCTTTGCCAAGAAGGAGCTGTTTGAGATCAACGCCCTCCTCACCTGGTTCTTCCGCTGCTGCGGCGCGCTGTGCGTGCGCGGCACCAAGGAGGAGGTGGCCGTCATCGGCGAGACGGTGAAGCAATGCCAAAGCGGCGGCACGCTCCTCATCTTCCCGGAGGGCACCCGGGAAAAAGACGGGGTGCTGCTGCAGCCCAAGAGCGGCCTGTTCGTCATTGCGGCGGAGGCCGGGGTGGACGTGGTGCCCGTGCGCATTTATTACGACACCCCGGACGGGAAGATGAAGCTGTTCTGCAAAGTGCGGGTGGTGTACGGCGAGCCGATGCCTGCCGCCCAGTTTGCCATGGAGGGCCGCCGGGATGTAAAGAAGCTGCGCGCCAACAAGCAGGCCCTGCTGGACGCGTGGGAAAATTTGAAGTGAACCTCTCCGTCATCCCTTCGGGATGCCACCTCCCCTACGAAGGGGAGGCCTTGGCAGCCGATTGAAGTTCATCTCATTGCCAAAGGCTCCCCTTTGTAGGGGAGCTGTCGAGCGAATGCGAGACTGAGAGGTTTAGAGAAGGAGATAATCTATGGAAATACGTCTTGCCAAGACGGCGGGCTTCTGCTTCGGCGTCAACCGGGCCGTGGAGCTGACCAACGGCCTGCTGGATGAGGGCCACAAGGTGGCGACGCTGGGGCCCCTCATCCACAACCCCCAGGTGGTGGACGATATGAAGCGCCGGGGGGCGCTGGTGGCCGACACCGTGGAGGACATCCCTGCCGGGTATGAGGTCATCATCCGCAGCCACGGCGTGCCCCGCAGCATCTACGATACGCTGGAGGCCCGGGGCCTTGTCTACCACGACGCCACCTGCCCCTTTGTCAAAAAGATCCAGAACATTGCCGCCAAAGCCGAGGAGGAGGGCGCGGTGCTTCTGGTGGCGGGCGATAAGACCCACCCGGAGGTGCAGGGCATTGTGGGACATACCCGGGGAGAGGTATTTATCTTCAGCGATCTGGACGAGCTGAAGGCCTGGAAAGGCCCTTCTGACCCCCAAAAGCCCATTTTTGCGGTTGCACAGACCACATTTCAGGTAACAAAATGG
>RKCM01000015.1 GCA_014858325.1 Oscillospiraceae bacterium
GAGTGCGGCTTCCAGAGAAGTAAGATAGTCCTTATGCTTGTGAATGATCTCCAGAATCACATCACGCTGTGCATTATCGGGCATCTGCTCCAACTGGTAGCTGAACGAAATGCGGAAACGAGTAGTGAGTTCTTCCAAGAAAGTTTGGTTTGCGCTGAATTTACGCTGAAAATACGCTGACTTGGTATGGTTTGCGCTGAATTTACGCTGAGAAACGCGCGCCGCGCGATTAGCAGTTTTGCCGCGCGTTTTCTGTGGCTCAATCCTCCAGCCTGCCGTAGTCGCAGCCGAGAGAAAGATAACACTCCATCTCCCCTCTCAGCACCATCTGTGCGTACTCCAAGGGCTTGTTATAGAGCAGCCAGTCCAGCTCTGCCCGCTGTGCCGGGGAGTTGCCGTATTCGTCCTCCACAGCGATGCAGTCAATGAAAAGGGTGGTGCCATCCTCAACCCGGTGGGCAGTCTGGTGGAATACCACTGCCAAAACCGAAACGCCGCCGCATGCTGGCGGAACTGCGGGAAACCGCACTGGGAGGGTACGCCGCTACCCCTGCCGCCTGCGCCGTCTGCAGCCGCTGCGGCTGAAGCAAACACACAACGGCACGATTGCAAAAAGGGTCTGCTGCATCAGGGAAAACCCCGTGCAGCAGACCCTTTTCTGTATGCTTCTTGCAAGAGAAAACTTTACTTCTGCGCCGTCTCGTATACATGCAGGGAAAAACGCTCTCCGTTGATGATCTGGATGCCCATATACAGCGGGTCATCTTCGTTGTCGTAGGCCACACTGCGGACAAAGAGCAGCGGTGTGCCCTTTTTCACCTCAAGCTGCTGGGCTTCCTGCGCGGTGGCGCGGCAGATCTCCACTGTCTTTTCAGAGCTGGTGACCCAGACGCCCTTCTGCGCCCGCAGAAAATCAAACAGAGAGTTGTCGTCAAATGTTGCGTCCAGCAAAAACTGATATTTGGTGGTAAAGTAGCTGCGCTCGATCTGTACCGGCTCATCGTCCGCAAAACGGATCCGCTCAATATAGACCACAGCGCTTTCTACCGGGATCTTCAACGCAGTGGCAACGCGCTCGCCGGCCTTGACGATGCAGTTTTGGGTCATTTTAGCGCCGGACTTGCGGCCCATTTCCGTGCACATGTCGGTGAAGCTTTGCAGGGTGGTTTTGCGGGCCAGTTTGGGTTTGGTGACAAAGGTACCTTTGCCCTGCTTGCGGATGACCATATCTTTTTCGATCAAGGCTCCGATGGCCTTGCGCACCGTGATCAGACTGACGCCATAGGTTTTGGCCATCACGGTCTCAGTGGCAAGCTTATCCCCTGGCTGATAAACACCGCTCTGGATGTCTTTCTCCAGGAGATTCATCAACTGAACATACAAGGGGGTTGCCGCATCTTGCTTCAGCATGATTCTAGTTCCTTTCGGTCGAGATATATTGTTCTATTTCATTCTATACTGAATCCGTTGAAATAGCAAGTGCCCTGGCGATTTTTGTTTTTCAGATCTCCCCTGCCTTCAGTTTCTCCAGCACTTCCTCCAGCGATGCACATTCCATGGTGTACAGCCGCTTCATTTCGTCGTCGGCGGGCACGAGGTCGGGCACCATGACAGTGACAAAGCCCCCGGCCGCACCGGCGCGGACGCCGTTGTAGCTGTCTTCCAGCACAAGGCAGCGGGAGGGCTCCACGTCCAGCTTCTGGGCGGTGAGGAGGAAAATCTCCGGGTCGGGCTTGGAGTGGGCCACATGCTGGCCCGAGACGATGGCCGTGAAATCCTGGGTCAGCCCCCAAACGTCCAGATTGTGGCGGATCATGGCCTCCCGGCTGGAGGACGCCACCGCCATGGGGATATGCCGGGCCTTCAGCCAGGACAGCAGCGCATCCAGGCCGGGCTTTTTGGGCACCGGGGCCGAGAAGAACACCTCGTCCGCCACCCGGTGCAGGCTGTCCACGATGGCCTCCGCGTCGCAGTCGGGGCCGTAGAACTGCCGCACCACGTTGCGGGTGGTCACGCCCGCCGTGCCCCGTGCCGCTTCGGCAAGGCCCTCCCGGTAGGGCAGGCCCAGCGCCGCCAGCGCAGGCTCCCAGAAGGTGGCCCACATCCGCTCCGTATCGAACATGGTGCCGTCCATATCAAAAATAACGCCGTCGATCATAGTGATACTCCTTTGCAATGACACTCTCTATGATAATATCACAATTTCCCACAACTTACACGCCCCAAACATGAAAGATTTTGCGTTTCCTTGCAAATCTGGCTCATACTACTATAATAGAAAACAACATTCGGCATTTTTGGCGCGGGCCTGCGGGCTGCGCGCGGCTGCGTGAGATCAGAAAAGAGGGAAATTTATCATGTTGGATATCAAAGTGACCCGCACCACTTCTCCCAAGGAGAAGCCGCAGGATGAGACCAAGCTGGGCTTTGGCAAAAAGTTTACCGACCATATGTTCGTCATGGATTATACCGAGGGCCAGGGCTGGCACGATGCACGTATCGTCCCCTACGCTCCCTTTGAGCTGGACCCGGCCACCGTTGTCTTCCACTATGCGCAGGAGATCTTCGAGGGCATGAAGGCTTACCGCACGGCGGACGACACCATCCAGCTGTTCCGCCCGGACTGCAACGCAAAGCGCTTCCAGGATTCGGCCGACCGTCTGTGCATCCCCAAGATCCCGGCAGAGGATTACATCCAGGCCGTGGAGGCTCTGGTGGATGTGGAGCGCGATTGGGTGCCCCATGCCGACGGCGCTTCCCTGTACATCCGTCCCTTCGTCTTTGCCAATGATGTGGGCCTGGGCGTGCACGCTTCCAAGCACTACATCTTCTGCATCATCTGCTCTCCCTCCGGCGCTTACTATGCTGAGGGCATCGATCCCGTCCGCATCTACGTGGAAGACGAGTACATCCGTGCCGCTCCCGGTCTCACCGGCTTCACCAAGTGCGGCGGCAACTATGCCGCCTCCATCAAGGCCGGCGAGCTGGCCGAGGAGCAGGGCTATGCCCAGGTGCTGTGGCTGGACGGCGTCGAGAAGAAGTACGTCGAGGAAGTCGGCAGCATGAACATCATGTTCAAGATCGACGGCAAGGTCTACACCGCCGCC
>RKCM01000014.1 GCA_014858325.1 Oscillospiraceae bacterium
GACCAGCTGAACAACGCCGTAAAAAAGGGCAGCCGCAAGCGCCGCTGGACCGAGAACCAGGCCCGGCTGCGCTCCGGCGAGATGGACCAGACCCGCGTGCCCTACGAGCTGGGCGGCGCACAGGCGCTGGGGGTGGCCAACGCCGAGCAGCGGCTGCTGGCCGCCATCCTGCGGGAGCCGGGCTATCTGGATCAGGTGCGCACCCAGCTGCCGCCGGAAAAGATCCTCCTGCCCCGGCAGCGGGAAATTTACAACGCCATGCTGCAATGCCGGGAGCAGGGCATCGAGCTCAGCCTTTCCACCCTGCAGGCCTTTGTCAGCGACGAGGCACTGAATGAACTGAGCAGCTTTGCGGCAAAATACAGCGATGTGAACTGCACGCCGGACGACATCCGGCTTTACCTCGACCGCATTGCCCGGGGCACCCCGGTGGCCGGCAAGGCGGCGGAATTGTCCAACGAACAAATAGCGCAGTATCTCCAGTCGATGCGGGAGAAAAAGCAGGGAAACCTGCCCCCGGAAGAATAAGCACCTCCTCTCCGCCCGGCTGGAGCCGGAAGGAGAAGGAACGATGCAAAAAATGTCACAAACGGACGAGCTGGCCCGGCGTCTTGCCGCCCGCGCCCGCCGCCATACCCTGACGCCCGAGCAGATCAGCCGGGCCATGGAGGAGGAAGACTACGATGTGGCCGGGCTGGATGCGCTGTATGCGGCGCTGGAGGCCCGGGGCGTGGCCGTGGCGGAGGAGGACCCCGACCTGCCCCCGCTGGACGAGGAGCAGATCGGCCGGTTGGAGCACGAGCTCTCCGCCGAGGGGGTGGCACTGGACGACCCGGTGAAAGCTTATCTGAAAGAAATTGGCCGGGTGCCGCTGCTCACTGCCGAAAAAGAAGCGGAGCTGGCCCGCCGGGCCCGGACCGGGGACGAAACAGCCCGCCGGGCCCTGAGCGAAGCCAACCTGCGGCTGGTGGTGTCGGTGGCCAAGCGCTACGCGGGAAGGGGACTGCCCTTCCTCGACCTCATCCAGGAGGGCAACCTGGGCCTGATGAAAGCGGCGGAAAAGTTCGAGCCCGACCGGGGCTTCAAGTTTTCCACCTACGCCACCTGGTGGATCAGGCAATCCATCACCCGGGCCATCGCCGATCAGGGCCGGACCATCCGCATCCCGGTGCATCTGGTGGAGAGCATCAACCGGGTGAAGAAGACGGCGGGGGAGCTGCTGCGCAAAAACGGCCGGGAGCCCACCGTGGAGGAGATCGCCGTCCGGGTGGAGATGGAGCCTGCCCGGGTGCGGGAGCTTTTGCAGCTCTCGCAGGAGCCGGTCAGCCTGGAAACGCCGGTGGGGGAGGAGGAAGACGCCCATCTGGAGGATTTCATCCGGGACGACGAGGCGGGCATCCCCGTGGACGAAGCGGGCCGCCAGCTGCTGCGGCGGGAGCTGCTGAACGTGCTCAAGAGCCTCACCCCCCGGGAAGAGCGGGTCATCGCCCTTCGCTTTGGGCTGGAGGACGGCCGCGCCCGCACGCTGGAGGAGCTGGGGCAGGAGTTCCACGTCACCCGGGAGCGGGTGCGCCAGATCGAAGCCAAAGCCCTGCGCAAGCTGCGGCACCCCAGCCGCGCCAAACGCCTGCGGGATTATCTGGAGGAGTGAGGCTCTCTTGCGGAAAAAACGGTTCTATGCTAAAATAAAGCTGGAGGAACCAAAATCGGAAGAGCCGTTTGCGAAAGGTGGCGACGTCGTGGCGGAAAAAGACAGTGCGGAGAAAATCCTGGAAGCTTACAATGACGTGTTTTCGGACATTGTAAATGTGCTGCTGTTTGAGGGCGAAGAGGTGCTGAGGCCGGAAGAGTTGGAAGATCAGGCCCCGCGTTCCTATTACAAGGCAGACGGAAAGCTCCATGAGATCGAGAGAGACGTAGCAAAGCGCTGGAAGAAAGAGCAGATCCGGGTGGCCTGCATCGGGCTGGAAAACCAGACCGGCATTGACCCCGATATGCCGCTCCGGGTCATCGGCTACGATGGCGCAGAGTATCGGGCCCAGCTGCTGGCCGACCAGAAGGACGCCGGGCGCTACCCGGTGGTGACGCTGGTGCTCTATTTCGGCTACAAAAAGCATTGGGATAAGCCCACATCCCTGCTGGAACGGGTGAATGTGCCGGAGCGCTTCCGGCCCTATGTCAACGATTATAAGGTCAATCTGTTCGAGATCGCGTATCTGACGCGGGAACAGGTGGCACTGTTCCAGAGCGATTTCCGGGTCGTGGCGGATTATTTCGTCCAGAAACGGGAACGAGGCGATTATACGCCCACAGCGCAGGAGCTCCGCCATGTGCAGGAGACCTTGCAGCTGCTGAGCGTGATGACCGGGGACCACCGCTTTGAAGAAGCATACGATCCCCCGAAGGAAGGAGGCCCGCATAATATGTGCGAAGTATTGGACCGTGTGGAAAAGAAGGGAAGACAGGCTGGTATGCAGGCCGGTATGCAGGCTGGTATGCGCACAGGCATCCAGCAGGGTGAGGATATGTTTGCCTTGCTGGTGAAGAAGCTTCTGGAATGCGGGCGGATGGAGGATATCCGCCGGGTGACGGAGGATAAGGGCTACCGCCAGCAGCTGATGCGCGAGATGCACATCCTTCCCTGAGGCAAGAGCCAACCTATACAAAATGCACAAGGGGGTTTTTGGCAGGAACGCTGAAAACAAAAAAATCAAGCCCCAAAAGAACCAAAGCTTACACGTTCCCGGGCGTCCGATATCAAGGGCGGCCCGGGAAGTTTTTTGCCCAAAATGCGAAAAATGGCTTGACAGCAGGGCTTTTTGGGTGTATACTGCATTAGTATCACATAATGGCCTAGTGCGCCAAAAAGGGAGTTTGCGTGGGAGCAGCCGGAAGGGGAGACCCGGAAAGTTTGTGAAAAACGCCGAACTTCCGCCCGGGGCGCGGGTCGGATTATGTGTGTGTGCTCAAATCTGACCTGCGTTTTTGCAACATCCGTAGAGTATAAAAGTAAGGAGTGGTTGATTTTATGATGAAAGTCAAGCCCGTAAAGCTCGGCAAAACCGAGCGCATGAGCTTCTCCCACATCGAC
>RKCM01000013.1 GCA_014858325.1 Oscillospiraceae bacterium
AGGGGGCTCCGAGTCCGTGATGCAGTCGCCATTCAGCGCAAAAGCACTCAGCGGCACAAGGCACAGCAACAATCCGATGGTAAGTATCACTACGAACCATCTCTTTTTCATGATTTTTTTCCTCCTCTTTCTAAAATGTAGTGCATTTTGTGCACTGACAATATAGTAGCATCGGATGTTCGGAAATACAAGAGGTTCAAACGAATTTGGAGCCAAAATCACAAGCTTTTTAAGGCGGCGGGAAACCGCGCCGGAGTTTCTCTGGAAAATGCTTCCTGAACAGCCGTGAAAGTTTGTTCCTGCGCCGGAAATTCCCGGAAATCATGAAAACATTTCAACATAAGAAAAACTCCCGGGAAATCCCGGGAGCATAGCAGAAACAAACGAAGAAATCCCCTGCGGCGGCAGTCAGTGCCCCAGAATGGCCCGCAGGTCCTCTTCCGGGGTGGTAATGGCTTTCAGGTCATAGCGGCGCTGCAATTCCTGCACCACCCCGGGCGAGAGGAACGCGGGCAGGGTGGGACCCAGCCGGATGTTCCGAATGCCCAGTGCCAGCAGCGCGATCAGGATGCAGACGGCTTTCTGCTCAAACCAGCACAGCACCAGCGAGAGCGGCAGCTCGTTCACGCTGCACCCAAACGCATCGGCCAGCGCCAGTGCAATGCGGATGGCGCTGTATGCGTCGTTGCACTGGCCCACGTCCAGGATGCGGGGCAGCCCGGCCACCGTGCCCAGGGGCAGGTCGTTCAGGCGGAACTTGCCGCAGGCCAGTGTCAGGATCACGGTGTCCTGCGGGGTGAGCTTGGCAAACTCGGTGTAATAGCGGCGGCTGGGGCGGGTGCCGTCGCAGCCGCCCACCAGGAAAAAGTGCCGGATCTTGCCCTCTTTCACCGCCTGCACGATCTCGGGTGCATGGCGCAGCACGGCCGTCCGCGCAAAGCCGGTGGTAACGGTCTTGCCGCCGTTCATGCCGGGCAGCAGGGTGTCCTCCGGGTAGCCGCCCAGTTCCAGCGCTTTGCGGATCACGGGCGTGAAATCGCGGCCCTCGTCGATGTGCTGCACGCCGGGGTAGGAGACCACCGAGGTGGTGAACACCCGGTCTGCATAGCTGGCGCGCAGCGGCATGATGCAGTTGGTGGTGAACAGGATGGGGGCGGGGATGTCCTCAAACTCCCGCTGCTGGTTCTGCCAGGCGGTGCCGAAATTGCCCTTGAGGTGGGGGTATTTCTGCTTCAGTTCCGGGTAGCCGTGGGCAGGCAGCATCTCCGAGTGGGTGTAGATGTGGATGCCGGTGCCGCGTGTCTGTTCCAGCAGCTGCTGCAGATCAAACAGATCATGGCCGGAGATGACGATGAACGGCCCTTTTTCAATGGTCAACGGCACTTCAACCGGCTGCGGATCGCCAAAGGCCCCGGTGTTGGCGGCATCCAGCAGCTCCATGGTGCGGTAGCTGGCCTCGCCGGTCTGCTGCACCAGGTCCCACAGCGCCTCGTGGGTAAGGCCGGAGGTGCCAACGGCTTTCAGCGCGGTGCAGTAGAACCTGTCCAGCTCCGGGTCGATGCGGCCCAGCACCCGCGCGTGATAGTTGTAGGCCGCCATGCCGCGCAGGCTGAACAGGACAAAGCTTTTCAGGCTGCGCACGTCCGGGTCAGGCTCCTGCCAGAGCTGCTGCATGTCGTAGTCAAAGCCGATGCCGGGGCAGGCGGCATGGATGTTTTCGGTGAGCTGATCGACGGTCTGCGGGTCAAAATTGACATTGGTGATGGTGGTGAACAGCCCCTGCATCAGCAGCAGGGCCTGCTCCGGGGCCGGGGCGCGCCCCTCGCCGATCAGCTGTGCGGCGTAGGAGATCAGCGCACCGGTCAGCCGATCCTGTGCGGCAGCGGTCTCAGCGGATTTACCGCATACCCCGGCGCTCCCGGTGCAGCCGGAGCCGTTTGCCGCCTGCTCACATTGAAAGCAAAACATTGATTCGTCCATTCCAAAACCTCTTTTCGTTTGATGAAACGAGTATGGATGGTTTGCGGTGCAGTTATACAGGAAGTTCCCGGAACGGCACACGGACGCAAAAAAGAGCCGCATTCCGAGAAGAATGCGGCTCTTACAAGAGACAGAAGAAATGCTTAGTAGGTGATGCCCTGAGCCATCATGGCGGTGGCCACCTTCAGGAAGCCGGCGCAGTTCGCGCCCACCATCAGGTTGCCCTCGGAGCCGGCGTCCACGGAAGCGTTGTAGCTGGCGTGGAAGATGCCCTCCATGATCTCCTTCAGCTTGGCATCGACCTCCTCGAAGGTCCAGCTCAGGCGCTCGGAGTTCTGGCTCATCTCCAGGCCGGAGACGGCAACGCCGCCGGCATTGGTGGCCTTGGCGGGGCCATACAGGACGCCGTTGGACAGGAAGACCTCGATGGCCTCCGGGGTGCTGGGCATGTTGGCGCCCTCGCAGACCACGGTGCAGCCGTTCTTCACCAGAGCCTCAGCGGACTCCTTGTTGATCTCGTTCTGGGTGGCGCAGGGCAGGGCGATGTCGCAGGGGACCGTCCAGACCTTGGTGCAGTCGGCCACATAGGTGGCACCTGCGTGGGTCTCGGCGTACTCCTTGATGCGGCCGCGGCGGACTTCCTTCAGATCCTTGACATAAGCCAGGTCGATGCCGTTGGGGTCGTAGACATAGCCGTTGGAGTCGGACATGGTGACGACCTTGCCGCCCAGCTGGGTGGCCTTCTGGCAGGCGTAGATGGCCACGTTGCCGGAGCCGGAGATCACCACGGTCTTGCCTGCAAAGCTGTCGTTCCGCATGCACTTCAGGGCCTCGGCGGTGAAGTAGCACAGGCCGTAGCCGGTGGCCTCGGTGCGGGCCAGAGAGCCGCCGAAGGTCAGGCCCTTGCCGGTGAGCATGCCGCCCTGGAAGCTGTTGGTCATCCGCTTGTACTGGCCGAACAGGTAGCCCACCTCGCGGCCGCCGACGCCGATATCACCGGCGGGGCAGTCGGTAAACTGGCCGATGTGATGG
>RKCM01000126.1 GCA_014858325.1 Oscillospiraceae bacterium
GATGAGGGCATTGGAACAGTGCAGCCGCCGCAGCGCGGAGCGCACCCCCTCCTCCCCCAGCGGCAGCAGCAGGGCCGCAAACCGAGCGGAGACCTCTTCCTCCCCGGCGGGCAGGGCGTCCACCACCACCCGGGCCTGCCCAAAGCTGTTGCGCAGCCGGGGCGCAAAGAGCTCCGGCAGGACAGACGCAAACACCACGGGTTCCAGCCAGCTGCCGGGCTGCGGGGCCGCCAGCAGCTTCGTGATCTCCTCCGTGATGCGCTCAGCCGAGACGCAGTGCAATCGGCCCGCCAGCATCTTGGCGGCGCGGTCGGTGGCGGGGTCGATGGTAAAACCGAACCGGGCCGCAAAGCGGTAGAGCCGCAGGATACGGAGAGCATCCTCCTCAAAGCGCTGCTGGGGCTCCCCCACCGCCCGCACAAGGCCGTGCGTCAGGTCGTACCGGCCCCCAAAGGGGTCCACCAGCCCCTCCTTGGCGTTGTAGGCCATGGCATTGATGGTGAAATCCCGCCGGGCCAGGTCTTCCTTCACGTCGGGCACAAAGGCCACGCTGTCCGGGTGGCGGCCATCGGAATAGCTGCCCTCCACCCGAAACGTCGTGGTCTCGTAGAGCCTGCCGCCGTGCTTTACGGTGATGGTTCCGTGCTGCAGGCCGGTGGGGATACACTGCTCCGGGCCAAACAGCTCCAGCACCTGCTCGGGGCGGGCGCTGGTGCACAGGTCCCAATCATGGGGCGTGCTGCCCAGCAGGCTGTCGCGGACGCAGCCCCCCACGGCGTAGGCCGCGTAGCCTGCCCCGTGCAGGGCGTCCAACAGCGCTGCCGCGCCGGGGTCCAGGGTGATTTTCCCGTGGTTCATGGCCGTTCCTCCTCAAACTGCAGGGTGATGGTCTTGCCATCATAGCCGCATTCCGCCGCCGGGAAGATCTCCTGCGCGGCACTTTTGTATTCCTCCGGGTCGGTGATCATGGGTGAATAGTGGGCCAGCCAGAGCCGTTTTGCCCCGGCCCGGGCGGCCATGGCCGCCCCCTGCCCAAAGGTGCTGTGGCCGTACTGTCTGGCTTGGGCTTCCTGTTCCGGCTCGGCATAGGTGGCGTCGCAGAGGAACAAATCGGCTCCCTGCGCAGCCTGTTCCAGCGCCGGGCAGGGGGCCGTATCGCCCGAGAAGACGAATTTCAGCCCTCGGCGGGGTGGGCCCAGTACCTCAGCCGGGGCCACGACGCGCTCCCCGGCCCGGATGCTCTCGCCGTGCTGCAGCCGTTTCCAATCCGCCACCGGCACCCCCAGCGCTCTGGCCTTTTCGGGCTGGAACCGTCCGGCCCGGGCCAGCGTGAGCCGGTAGCCCCGGCTGGGCACCCGGTGCCGGGTGGGGATGGGCGTCAGCACCGCCCCCTCGGGCCAGCCGAACGCCGAAAGGGCGATCGGGGCCGTATCCACCGCCTCGGCCCGGATGGGATAGGGCAGCGGCCCTGTCAGCGCCCGCAGGGCAGGCCAGACCTGTGCCATCCCGGTGGGGCCGTAGACGGCAAGGGGCTTCGTCCGCCCCTGACAGCCCAGCGTCTGGAGCAGGCCCGGCAGGCCAAAGATATGGTCGCCGTGGTAATGGGTGAGGCAGATGGCGTCCAGCTTCATCAGGTTGACCCCCGCGCGGCGGGCGGCGGCCTGTGTGCCCTCGCCGCAATCAAACAGCAGGCTGTGGCCCACGCATTCGGCCACGGCGGTGGTCAGGGCACGGTCGGGCAGGGGCATGGTGGCCGCGGTGCCCAGCAGGGTAATGGTCAGCATAAAAATCCTTCTTCTCCGGGGTGAATCTCGTTTGCCCTCAGTTTACCACATTTGGAGCAAATGCACAATCCAAACCCGGCGCGCATAGGCTGGGACAGCCAGACAGCAGGCAAAGGAGGTATTGGCTCATGCAGCACAAGCGTTCGCCCCCGGGCCGGCGGCGGCTCCGAAACAGGCTCTTTCTCATCGTGTTGGCGGTGCTTTTTGCGGTGCTGGCGGCAGTTGGCTGCACCGCAGGCCCCCATTTTTACAGCGAGCGGGGGCTGATGGTCTTCGTGCCGGACAATCTGCCCCTGCTTTCGCCCTTCTAGCCGTCCCGTGCCGTAAAGTACGACTCCAGAGACGCGAAGCCGAAAAAATTTTCAAACCCCTGCTTTCCCAGAGAGCGCCGCATTTGCTGCGAGCGGCGCAGAGTAAGCCCTACCTATAATAATAACACACAAAACACGAGCCTCCCGGTCAAGTTTCGGCCGGGAGGCTCTGGTTTTTCTAGAATGGTTTGTTTTTACACACCCGAAGCGCCGTAGTTTGCCAGCACGCGGGCGGAGGGGTCGTTGACATCGCAGCCCGGCCATGCCTTGTTGGGCATCCAGAAGCTGACGATGGTGCGGGCCTGATCGTAGTAGTATTTCTCGAAAATTTCGCGGTAGAGCAGGCTCTCCTTGGTAAAGGGCATACAGTGGGCCGAGTAGTTGGCCCGGCGGAGCTGGAATTCCTCGTCGGTGTACAGGCCCTCGGCATACTCCTTGATGTCGTCCACCATGCTGTGGCCCACCGCATCGGAGAAGGCGGCCTTCTCGCGCCACAGGATCTCCGGGGGCAGCCAATCGCCCTCAAAGGCCTTGCGCAGCAGGTACTTGCCCTTGCCGTAGTGGTTCAGCTTCTTCTCCGGGTCGATGGCCATGACGTAGCGGACGAAATCCAGATCGCCGAAGGGCACGCGGGCCTCGATGCTGTTGGCGGAGATGCAGCGGTCGGCGCGGAGGACGTCGTACATGTACAGCTCCCGGATGCGCTTCTGGCTCTCCTGCTGGAAGGCGTCGGCGGTGGGGGCGTAATCGGTGTACTTGTAGCCGAACAGCTCATCCGAAATTTCGCCCGTCAGCAGCACCCGCACATCGATCTGCTCGTGGATGGCCTTGCACAGCAGGTACATACCCATGCTGGCGCGGATGGTGGTGATGTCCCAGGTGCCCAGCAGGCGGATGACCTCCTCCA
>RKCM01000034.1 GCA_014858325.1 Oscillospiraceae bacterium
GTGTTGGTGCTGGGCTGCATCACCATGGTGCTGGGCGCCATAATGGCGGTGTTCTCCACCAACCTCAAGTACATTCTGGCCTGCTCCTCCCTGTCCCAGATCGGGTTCATTCTGGTGGGCGTGGCCATGCTGACCCTGCTGGGGGAGCTGGTCTACGAGGGCAAGGACGGCATCCATAAGGACGTCCGGGAGGCCCGGCGCTTCTGGAAGAAAGCCGCCGAGACCGGCGACGTGCTGGCGCTGGTGGCCCTGGGCGACGACTGTATCGCCTCCGGCAAGGGGCCGGGCGCGGCCCTGCGCTACTACCGCAAGGCCCAGAAGATGTGCTGCCTTACCCCGGATATCGCCTATCTGCCGCAGGTGAAGCTCCGCATGGCCCAGTACGAGACCCGCTTTACCTCCCGCTGGCTGGCGCTGGCCCAGCTCGCCGAGGCAAAGCGGGGCTTTGCCATCCGCAAGCGGGAGGGCGACGGCGATGTCAGCTCCTGGCTGGAGGAGGCAGATGCCCTCATCCGCCAGCTGCTGGAGGAGCAAAACCGCTGAAACACAAATTCTTTACATTTGTACTATGGAATTGTCATAGCTGCCCGGTAAGATATCCTGTGGATGAGATACGCTGCAAGCAGCAAGAGAGGACGAAAAAACGATGAGCAAAGTGATCGGCATTGATCTTGGCACCACAAACTCCTGCGTGGCGGTGGTGGAGGGCGGCAAGCCCGTGGTCATTACCAACGCAGAGGGCGAGCGGACCACCCCCAGCGTGGTCGCCTTTACCAAGGACGGCGAGCGGCTGGTGGGCGGCGCGGCAAAGCGCCAGATCGCTACCAACTCCGGCCGGACCGTTTCCAGCATCAAGCGCCACATGGGCACGGATTACCGGGTGCACATCGATGGCAAAGACCTGACCCCGCAGGAGATCAGTGCCATGGTGCTGACCAAGATCCGCCGCGACGCCGAGAGCTACCTGGGCGAGCCGGTCACCGAGGCCGTCATCACCGTCCCCGCCTATTTTGACGACAGCCAGCGCAAGGCCACCCAGGATGCAGGCCGCATCGCGGGGCTGAATGTGCTGCGCATCATCAACGAGCCCACCGCCGCTGCCGTGGCCTACGGGCTGGACAACGAAGCCCCCCAGAAGATTCTCGTCTACGATCTGGGCGGCGGCACCTTCGATGTTTCCATCATCGAGATCGAGGACGGCACCTTCACAGTGCTGGCCACCGGCGGCGACACCCATCTGGGCGGCGACGATTTCGACCAGCGCATCGTGGAGTATGCGGTGGCGGAGTTCAAAAAATCCGACCGCATCGACCTCACCCGCGACCCCGCCGCCATGGGCCGCCTGAAGGAGGAGGCCGAAAAGGCCAAAAAGGAGCTTTCCAGTGCCCCCTCCGCCCAGCTCAACCTGCCCTTCATCGCCGTGGGCAAGGATGGCCCCCACCACCTGGACCTCGCCATCACCCGGCCCCAGTTCGAGATGATGACGGGCGACCTGCTGGCCCGCACCGTCCAGCCTGTGCAGAACGCCCTGCGGGATGCAGGCATTTCGGCCCACCAGCTGGGCAAGGTGCTGCTGGTGGGCGGCAGCACCCGGATGCCCGCCGTGGAGCGTCAAGTGAAGGAGCTGCTGGGCTGCGAGCCCAGCCACAGCCTCAACCCGGACGAGTGCGTGGCCATGGGCGCGGCAGTGCAGGGCGGCCTTTTGCAGGGCGGCGGCAAGCTGGCCGGGGCCACCGGCGCGGCGGCGCAGGGCCTTGTGCTGATGGACGTCACCCCGCTCACCCTCTCCATCGAGACGCTGGGCGGTGTGGCCACCCCCCTCATCACCCGCAACAGCATGATCCCCACCCGCAAGAGCCAGATCTTCACCACGGCCCGCCCCATGCAGACCACCGTGGAGATCAACGTCCTGCAGGGCGAGCGCCACTTTGCCCGCGACAACAAGAGCCTGGGCAAGTTCAAGCTCACCGGCATCCGCTCCGGCTTCTCCTCCAAGCCCCAGATCGAGGTCACCTTTGATATCGACGTCAACGGCGTGGTCAAGGTCTCCGCCAAGGACCTCGGCACCGGGCGGGAGCAGAACATCACCATCACCGGCAGCACCAACCTCTCCGAGAACGAGATCCAGCGCGCCATGGCCGACGCTGCCGCCTACGAGGTGGAGGACACCCGCCGCAAGGAGCGGCTGGACCTCCACAATCAGGCTGAGGTGCTGGCTTACAAGGTGGACGAGGCCCTCTCCAAATGCAAGAAAGAGCTGGATAAGGACGAGAAGGCCCGCGTGAAGGCCGACCTCGCCGACCTCCGCCGCTGCCTGCGCAAAGATAAGCCCGAGAAGATGAACGAGACCGAGGAAGCCGCCCTCCGGCAGGCTAAAAGCAAGCTGGAGACCAGCGCCAACCACCTCATGCTGCTGTACACCGCCGAGGCCTCCGGCCCGGACGAAAAAAACACGGGCGTGTAAACAAAAGCAAAACGGCCTGCCAAAGCCCCGGAACCCTTGACAAGCCGTGAAAAATCCACTATACTACAAATAGAAAGGGCGCTGTCCGGCAAATGGTCAGACCCTACCTGGTGTCAAAAAGATTGACCGCACAAGTTTGGGAGACGTGGGCGGTCAATCTTTTTTGCTATCTTCCTTCAAAAAATCCCGAGTCCTGCTTCACTCTACGGTAGAGAGCAAACAGCGGCTGGGCAGGATACATGACCACCTGCATTGCAGACAGCGCCTTTTGGCCTGCCATTGCTGGCATTACTTATAGGATAACATAGATTTCGACAATTTGCAATCGGCAGCTGGTGGGATAAAATCTCTCAGGATAACCCTCTCAGTCATTGCTTCGCAATGCCAGCTCCCCCGAAGGGGGAGCTCATAGCGGCCTTTTGGTAAGGTTTTGCGAAAACCAAAACCTAGGCGCAGTGTGACCTCTCCCTTTGGGAGAGGTGGCACGGAGTCAGCCGTGACGGAGAGGGTTCTACACAAAAACCACCCC
>RKCM01000138.1 GCA_014858325.1 Oscillospiraceae bacterium
CGGCGTGACCATCGCGGCCCAGACCAAGGCCGCCGCCCCTGCTGAAGACGACAGCCTGGACGCTGCCACTGTGGTGACGGGCGTTGTCCTTGGCACGGGCACCGCCATCCTCGCTTACCACATCGGTATCGAGGTGTATGCCGAGCAGGTGCTGGGCAAGGGCGTGGCCATCCCCCGCACCCGCGAGGAAGTTGCCCTCAAGGCCTGGGAGCTGGCCGGAAAGCCCGCTGTGGAGCTGAACGGCGAGCCCCTGAGCGAAGCCGCACAGGCTGAGAAGTGGGCTGTGGAAAGCGGCCTGATGCAGAATGTGGACGGCAGCTTCAACGGCTCGAAAAAGATGAGCAAGCTCAAGGCTCTGCGCACGCTGGACGCGGCGAAGAAGCTGGGCTGAACCGATCGACGGGCTCGCCCTCTCCGTCACCTGCGGTGACACCTCTCCCAAAGGGAGAGGCAAGGGCCTTGCCGGAGCGTTCTCGGCTCTCCCTTTGGGAGAGCTGGCGCGCCAGCGCCTGAGAGGGCGAGGTCGGTAAAAAAATAGCCATCCTCACAATACCCATACAAACGGCAAGGGCCGGGAGTTTTACCGCTCCCGGCCCTTGCTGTTGGGAGAAAAACGCTTTTTGCACCCATTTGCGCCGCTGGGCGGTGGTTTTTGGTTGACAACGTCCGGGCTTGCTATTATAATAAGAAAGTCAAAATGGCATTCGTGTGCGGTTTTGCGCCCGGCAGTGGTGCCAAGCGCCCCGCGCCCAACAAATAGACAAGGAGAGATTCCCAAATGGCACAAGAAATCAAGATGTCCGCTGCCGGCCTGAAGGCAATGCAGGAGGAGCTGGAATACCTCAAGACCGTCCGCCGCAAGGAGCTGGCAGAAGAGATCAAGGAAGCCCGCAGCCACGGCGACCTTTCGGAAAACAGCGAGTACGACGAGGCCAAGAACACCCAGGGTCTGGTGGAAAACCGCATCACCGAGCTGGAGCAGATGGTCAAGAACGCTGTCGTCATCGATGAGAGCGAGCTGAGCGTGGACAGCGTGGTCGTGGGCACCCACGTCACCATCCAGATGGCCGGCGACGACGAGAAGGAAGAGTACGACATCGTGGGCCGTACCGAGGCCGACCCCCTGAACGGCAAGATCAGCGACGAGAGCCCCGTGGGCCACGCCTTGCTGGGCAAGGCGGTGGGCGATAAGGCCGAAGTGCTGCTGCCCACCGGCCAGACCGTCGAGTACGAGGTGCTGGGCATCACTCACGCTGCAAACTAATAGGAGATACCATGGAAGAGCAAAAGAAGAACCCCGCCGGGGGCCTGACCGAAAGCGAGCAGGTGCAGGTGCGCCGCCAGAAACTGGCCGACCTGCAGGCTGCCGGCAACGACCCCTTTACCCTGACCAAGTTCCCCCAGGACGCCTACTCGGCTGACCTGAAGGAAGAATTCAAGGAGCTGCCCAACGAGACCGACTCCGGCAAGAAGGTGGCACTGGCAGGCCGCATGATGTCCAAGCGCGTCATGGGCAAGGCCAGCTTTGCCCACCTGCGGGACGATAAGGGCGATATCCAGCTCTATGTCCGCCGCGACGAGCTGGGCGACGAGCCCTATGCCGCCTTCAAAAAGCTGGACGTGGGCGACATCATCGGCGTCAAGGGCGAGGTGTTCCGCACCAAGACCGGCGAGCTGAGCGTCCGTGCCGAGGAGATCACCCTACTGGCCAAGAGCCTGCGCCCCCTGCCTGAGAAGTTCCATGGCCTGACCGATACCGAGATGCGTTACCGTCAGCGCTATGTGGACCTCATCGCCAACCCCGAGGTCAAGGATACCTTCGTCAAGCGCAGCCAGATCCTGAAAGAGATCCGCGCCTATCTGGACGAGAAGGGCTTTTTGGAGGTGGATACCCCCATCCTCACTCCCTTTGAGATCGGCGCTTCCGCCCGTCCCTTCATCACCCACCACAACAGCCTGAACATGGACATGGTGCTGCGCATCGAGACGGAGCTGTACCTCAAGCGCCTCATCGTGGGCGGCATGGACCGTGTGTATGAGGTGGGCCGCATCTTCCGCAACGAGGGCATGGACCCCAAGCACAACCCCGAGTTCACCAGCATCGAGCTGTATCAGGCCTTCACCGATTTCCACGGCATGATGGATCTGGTAGAGGAGCTGTACAAGCGCCTTGCCGTCAAGATCTGCGGCGGTCTTGTCATCCCCTATCAGGGCAAGCAGATCGACATGGGCCACTGGGAGCGCCTGACCATGGTCGAGGCCGTCAAGAAGTATTCCGGTGTGGACTTCCACGACTGGAAGTCTGACGAGGACGCCATCGCCTGCGCCAAGGAGCATCATGTGGAGCTGCCCGAGGTGCCCACCAAGGGTGCTATTCTGGCCGAGTTCTTTGACGCCTTCGTGGAGGATAAGCTCATCCAGCCCACCTTCATCTACGATTACCCCGTGGAGATCAGCCCGCTGGCCAAGCGCAAGCCGGATGACCCCGCCTTCACCGAGCGGTTCGAGTATTTCATCGACTGCACCGAGTACGGCAATGCCTTCAGCGAGCTGAACGATCCCATCGACCAGAAGGGTCGCTTTGAGCGTCAGGTCGCCGAGCGCAAGGCCATCGAGCCCGAATGCAAGGCCCAGGTGGATTACGACTACGTCAACGCTCTGGAGTACGGCCTGCCCCCCACGGGCGGCCTCGGCTTCGGCGTGGACCGCCTCGTGATGCTGCTGACCGACAGCGCCTCCATCCGCGACGTGCTGCTGTTCCCCACGATGAAGCCGATTGAACAGTAAATTTCCAATTTGCAATTAGAAAAGCCTGAAACTTCTTGATGTACCGAGAAGTTTCAGGCTTTTTCTTTTGATGGATTTCCAGCGAAAACTACACCATACGCCAATTTTACGCCAATGATTCATAGCACACGTTCCACCCAACGCAGTGCAGCGTTAAGACGCTCACTTTGCCGGTCATGATGGCCGTAGTCATCCAGCACAGTT
>RKCM01000047.1 GCA_014858325.1 Oscillospiraceae bacterium
GGCGGGCGAAACCGAGCTGCAGGCCGTGCTGCCGCAGTTTGTCGGCCCCCAGATGCAGGTGCCGCCCATGTACTCGGCGGTCAAGATCAACGGCCAGCCCCTCTACAAAATGGCCCGGCAGGGGGTGGAGGTGGAGCGGAAAGCCCGCCCCATCGAGATTTTATCCATTCAGTATGAGGGCAGCCCGGCGGAGCACGAGTATACCCTGACGGTGAAATGCTCCAAGGGCACCTACATCCGGGTGCTGCTGGAGGACATTGCCGCCGCCATGGGCCAGAAGGGCACCATGAGCGGATTGCGCCGCATCGCGGCGGGGGGGTACACCGAGGCCGACGCCCACACGCTGGAAGAGATCCAGGCGGCAAAGGCCGCAGGCCCCGAGGCTCTGCAGGCACTGATGCTGCCGGTGGAAAGCGTGTTTGAGCCTTTGCCGCTGCTGGTGGTGGACGCGCGGGTGGAGCAGCACCTCTACAACGGCTGCCCCACCAGCCGCTACCCCGCTGCCGACGGCCGCTACCGGGTGCGCAGCGCCGACGGCCGCTTTCTGGGCCTTGCCCAGATCACCCAGGGCGTGCTCCGGGTGGAAAAACTGTTCGTGGAGCGAAATTCATAAGAAAAAAGGAAGACGTCCATGCAAATTTATTCCCAGCTCGCGCCGCTGGAGGTGGACCCCAGCAAGGGCACTGCCGTGGCCATGGGCTTTTTCGACGGCATCCACATCGGCCACCGGGCCGTCATCGAAGGAGCGGTCCGCTGGGCCAGAGCCCACGGGGCGGCCCCGGCGGTGTTTACCTTCGGTCTGCCCACCGAGAACAAGATGAAGGGCAAGCGCCTGCTCTCAACGGCGGACAAACACGCCCTCATCGAGAGCCTTGGCGTGGAGCATTACCTCTGCCCGGAGTTTGAGCAGATCAAGGGGATGAGCCCGGAGCAGTTTGTGCTGGGCATCGTCCGGGACTGCCACGCCAGAGCCCTCTTCTGCGGCGAAAACTTCACCTTTGGCGCCAAGGCGGCGGGCAACCCCGACCTGCTGAAAAAGCTCTGCGCCCCGCTGGGGGTGGAGGTCGTGGTGGTGCCCATGGCCCAGTTTGAGGAAAAGTCCGTCTCCTCCACCCGCATCCGCACCGCGCTGGAGGGCGGCGACATTCCGGCGGCCAATGCCATGCTGGGCATGCCCTATGCCATCCGCTTTGCGGTGCACCACGGGGCGGGCCTGGGCCGGACGCTGGGGGTGCCCACCATCAACCAGATCTACCCCAATGGGTTCCAGATGCCCCGCTTCGGCATCTACATCACCCGGACGAAGATCGGGGACCAATGGTACCCCTCGGCCACGGGCCTCGGCACCCGGCCCACCGTCAACGCCGACGAGACCAAGGTGACCTGTGAGACCTTCATCCCGGATTTTTCCGGCGACCTGTACGGCACCGACCCGGTGGTGGAGTTCCACGCCTACCTGAGCCCCAGCAAAAAGTTTGAGACTCTGGACCAGCTGCGGGACTGCATCAACCATGCGGCCCAGCGAGCAAAAGAGTATTTTGAGTAAGCAAAAAAGCCGTTCGCACTGCGAACGGCTTTTTTGCTATGCTGCATAAGATTCAAAAGAAAAATCGGCCCTGCAAGACATTCTCGATGACCGCCTGCTTGAGGGCGGGGGAGAGGGTGCCGTCGGCGTCCAGAGCGGCGCGTACTTCGGCGGCGCCGGTATGCACCTCCTGACAGCGGACGAGGGCAGCGTCTGCCGTGGCGTCCAGTGAGAGGACGAGGGGAGCGCTCGGGCTCCAGGGCTGCCACCGGGGCGCGCCGGAAACCAGCGTTTTTCCGTTGGGGTCGCCGCTGGTCAGGAAATTTCGAAGAGAGCGGCGGAACTGCCCGGCCATCTCCGCAAAACCCGCGTGGGAGAAATCCGCCCAGGCGGTGTAGGCGTTGGAAGGGGACAGCATGGGCAGGAAGATGCCGTGGAACGACCCCAGCAGTGGGATCTCCGTCCCGCTGCCCGGTGCACCGTAGTCGGCCTGCGCCAGATACACAGGCGCACCCGTCCGCCCGGCCAGCAGCCCGGCAGGCGTTTGTGCGTTGAAGACCCGGTAGAGGGCCGAGCCATATTGAACGGCAAACTGCTTGGCCTGTTCCAGCTCCTCCGCCGGGAAGGCCTGCGCCGTCTCCGACGCGAAGAACGCATCCCACCGGGCAAAGCTGAACTCCGTGGTGCCGCTCAACAGCATCACGGGCACCTTTTGGTAAGCGGCGCTCTCCCAGCTTTGGGGCAGGGTCACGCCGTCGGCGTAAAGGTGGGGGAAGGCCCCCATCCGCAGGCCGGCCCCGGCCATTTTGGCGGCAAGGCGGGCGGCCTCCACGCCGCAGAGCCAGTCCCGCACGGCGGGGTCGCTCGTCAGCAGCCAGTTTTGGGCGGCAGCGGCAGTTCGGGCTTTGCCGTCCTCCACGGCCAGCGGGGCCAGTGCGGCGGCGATGCTCCTGGCGCTCTCGCCGGGGTCGGCGAGTGTCATGCCGCCGGAGCAGGCGACGACCCGCTGAAAGCGGCCCTCACCCAAGGGGCTTGCCAGCAGGGCCAGCGCATCCCGGCTTCCGGCGGAAAAGCCGAAAAGGGTGACGTTCTGCCCGTCGCCGCCAAAGGCCGCGATGTTCTCTTTCACCCAGTCCAGCGCCTTGGCCATATCCAACAGCGCAAAGTTGCCGGTGTCGTCGGCGGCGGGGCAGAGGGCGGGCAGGCAGTTCCAGCCCAGCAGGCCCAGCCGATACTCCGCCCCCACGAAGACGCAGCCCAGCTGCCGGGCAATCTCCGCCCCGGAGATCTCCCCCGAAGAGCCGGTCTGGTTGCCGCCGCTGTGCAGATACACCAGCACGGGGGCACTGTGGGCGTCGGCGGGGGCAAAAAGGTCCAGCTTCAGGCAGTCCTCGCTGCCCAGCGCGCAGCTGGCGTACTGGAAGGCTGGGGCGGCGGGGGCGGAGCAGTCCCGTGGGGTGGCCCA
>RKCM01000058.1 GCA_014858325.1 Oscillospiraceae bacterium
ATGCGCATCGTCGTCAAAGTGGGCACCTCTACTCTCGCCCACCCCACCGGGCGGCTGAACATCCGCCACGTGGAGGAGCTGGTAAAGGTGCTCAGCGACCTCAAAAATGCCGGACACGAGCTGATCCTCGTCTCCTCCGGCGCCATCGGCATGGGCGTGGGCAAGCTCTCGCTCCCGGCCCGGCCCACCGATATGGCCGGCAAACAGGCCTGCGCCGCCGTGGGCCAGTGTGAGCTGATGTACACCTACGACCGCCTCTTCACCGCCTACAACCACACCGTGGCCCAGATCCTGCTCACCGGCGTGGATGTGGAGCACGAGGGGCGGCGGCAGAACTTCCAGAACACCCTCACCCGCCTGCTGGAGCTGGGGGCCCTGCCCATCATCAACGAAAACGACACCGTGGCCACCGACGAGATCACCTCCATCGGTGACAACGACACGCTGGCAGCCATCGTGAGCTGCTGCGCCAAGGCCGACCTGCTGGTGCTGCTCAGCGACATCGACGGCCTATACACCGCCAACCCCCACACCCACGCGGAAGCAAAGCTCATCCCGCAGGTAGACCAGATCACCCCCGAGGTGCTGGCTCTGGCCGATGGGGCCGGCTCAGCGCTGGGCACCGGCGGAATGTCCACCAAGCTCCGCGCCGCCCGGATGGTGACCGCCGGCGGGGCCGATATGGTCATTGCCAACGGCTCCCACCCGGAGCTTTTGTACGACATCGCAGAGGGCAAAGAGGCAGGCACCCGCTTTCTGGCCCACAAGCAGGAGGGATAAGCTATGACAACACAGGAGATCCTGACCGCCGCCAAGGGGGCCAAGCAGGCGGTGGCGCTGGCCGACAGCGCCGCCCGCAGCCACGCGCTGCAGGCCATGGCAGACGCGCTGTGCACCCCCGGATATCAGGCCGCCATCCTTGCCGCCAACGCGGAGGATCTGGACGCCGCACGGGGACACATCTCGGACGTGATGCTGGACCGTCTGGCCCTGACGCCGGAGCGCATTGCCGCCATGGCAAAGGGCATCCGGGAGGTGGCCGCCCTCCCCGACCCGGTGGGGGCCGTGCTGAACCGGGTGGAGCGCCCCAACGGCCTTGTCATTGAAAAGACCGCCGTGCCCATGGGCGTCATTGCCATCATCTACGAGAGCCGCCCCAATGTCACCAGCGATGCGGCGGCGCTGGCCATCAAGAGCGGCAACGCCTGCATCCTGCGGTGCGGCAGGGAGGCGTGGCGCTCGGCCCACGCCATTGTGGAGGCTCTGCGGCAGGGCCTGCGGGAAGCTGCTCTGCCCGAGGCCGCCGTCTGCCTCATTGAGGACACCACCCATGCTTCCGCCAACGCCCTGATGACGGCGGTGGGCTATGTGGACCTGCTCATCCCCCGGGGCGGAGCCGGGCTCATCCGGGCCTGCGTGGAGAACGCCAAGGTCCCCTGCATCCAGACCGGCACCGGCATCTGCCACATCTTTGTGGACGACTCTGCCGACCAGCAGAAGGCTCTGGACATCATCGAGAACGCCAAGGCCAGCCGCCCCAGCGTCTGCAACGCCGAGGAGGTCTGTCTGGTACACAGCGGCATTGCGGCCCGGTTCCTGCCCAAACTTGCCCAGCGGCTGGGCCCCGACCGCACCGCCAAAGGGCTCCACCCGGTGGAGCTGCGGCTGGACGAACGGGCGGCCGCCCTCATCCCCGGCACCCCGGCAGGCCCCCGGGATTTCGACACCGAGTTTCTCGATTACATCCTCGCCGTCAAGGTCGTGGACAGCGTGGAGGAGGCCATTGCCCACATCTCTGCCCACTCCACCGGCCACAGCGAGGCCATCCTGACCCAGGATGCCGCCCACGCGGCCCGTTTCACTGCCGCCGTGGACAGCGCCGCCGTCTATGTCAACTGCTCCACCCGCTTTACCGATGGCGGCGAGTTTGGCCTGGGCTGTGAGATGGGCATCTCCACCCAAAAGCTCCACGCCCGGGGCCCCATGGGGCTGGCAGAGCTGTGCAGCTACAAGTACATCATCCATGGCAACGGGCAGATCCGTTAAAATTTTACGTTCTTTTTACACATATTTTACAATGTGCCCCGGAGTGCAAAAGCCTTTCAATTCCCGGTAATTCCCGATGCAATTCGGTGTGCTTTATTGCTCCTGTCATTACCAGCATTTTCCTACAGGCCCGTGGATTGGAACACGGGCCTGTATTTTTGTATGATCGGGATGGACTGTTTTTGCTTCAAGCACAGATGTCACGAAACGGATGTCAAGGCTTTTGAAACATTTTTTCAGTTGTATCCCAGAGTTCCCCGTTCTCCACAAAGATAAAGTGTTACTCTTCGGTTTTTTATTAGCAAAATCACAACAAAGCCCTTGACAAAGCCCCCTCGTTCGCGGTAAAAATAGAGTGGAAGATTTGAGAACGGTTTCAGAAGCGTTTCCCCTGTTATGTCAAAGTGTATTTGAGCAACAGGCAGTTTTTGCCAGCTCTGTGCCCGGCCGCCATCCACAACACTATACTGAGAACGAAGGAGAGAGCGACATGACAATTGCCATTCTTGCACACGATTCCCGCAAGGAACTTGCACTCCAATTCTGTACCGCGTACAGCGGCATCCTGTCCCGCAACACGGTCATTGCCACCGGCACCACAGGCCGGATGCTGGCCCAGGCCACCGGCCTGCCTGTCCACTGTTACCTCTCCGGCAAACTGGGCGGCATCCAGCAGATCGCTTCCCGCGTGGCCTGCGATGAGGTGGATCTGGTGCTTTTCTTCCGGGATCCGCTCAAAGTGGACACCGGCAGCTCCGCCGAGCAGAACCTGCTGCGCCTGTGCGATATGCACAGCGTGCCCATCGCCACCAACATCGCCACCGCCGAGGTGCTGCTGCGCGGTTTGGACCAGGGGGATTTGGATTACCGCGAAGGGATCCGCCCCGACATCATCG
>RKCM01000085.1 GCA_014858325.1 Oscillospiraceae bacterium
GATGGGCCAGCTCGGTCATGAAGCTCTGGCAGAAGCGCATCACTTCCATATCGCTCTTGCCCTTGGGGTCAAAATCAGAGCCGCCCTTTGCGCCGCCCATGGGCAGGGTGGTCAGGCTGTTCTTGAAGGTCTGCTCAAAGCCCAAAAACTTCAGGATGCTCTGGTTGACGGAAGGATGGAAGCGCAGGCCGCCCTTGTAGGGGCCGATGGCGCTGTTGAACTGGATGCGGTAGCCGCGGTTGACCTGCACCTTGCCTGCATCGTCCACCCAGGGCACCCGGAAGGTGATGATCCGCTCGGGCTCCACCAGGCGCTCGATCAGGCCGGCCTTCTCGTACTCGGGGTGCTTTTCCACCACGGGCTGGATGCTCTCCAACACCTCGCGGACTGCCTGCAGGAACTCAGGCTCATGGGCGTTGCGCTGTGCAAGGCCCTCGTAGACGCGCTTCAGATATTCATTCGTCAGCATAGGTTCGTACTCCTTTTTCCCTTTGTCTCTATCGCAGCACCCCGGGCCGGAACTGTCGCACACATTTTCCTTCATGGCGCGGGGCACTTCTTCTTTTCTGCGGATGTTCCGCAGACCACTTTGTCATTATAAAGCATTGTGACAGGTTTGACAAGGCTTCTGCCCGGGAAAATCTTTCAAAAAAATAAATCAAAAGATGAACTTGCTTCACAAAACGAGAAAACGCCCGAAAAAGAAAGAGAAAAACTTCGTTTTGAAAGCCGATGAACCCGGCGGGAAAACGCGAAAATAACAAGATAAATCAACTTTTGCGCAAGAAAAATCCCCTATCGCGGCCCCAAAAGGCTGCGATAGGGGAAAAAACTCAAAGTGTCTGCAAGATCTCGCGCACCGCCTGCACAAATGGCTCCATGTCCTCGAAAAGCACCTCGACGATGATGCTCCAATTGATGCCGTCATAATCGTGTACCAGCCGATGCCGCAGCCCGGCAACTACATTCCAGGGCTGTTCCGGGTGATCGGCCTTGAAATCGCTGCTCAGCTGGTAGACCTGCTCGCCAATGTTGTACAGCGGCGTGGTGACAGCCCACTGGGAAAACTCATCCTCCAACAACAGCTCCGGCGTAATGCCGCGCTGTTCCATCTGCGCTTTCAGGGTGTCCCAAGTGGCAACGATCTTTTTCAGGCGCTCTTTGTCCGGCTTTCTCATGCGATCCTCACCCCTTCACGCATAATGTTCTCGTAGAAGGGCGTACCCGCGTTGACTTCCCGCAGCTCGAAGGCATCCACATCTTTGCAGGTGCGCTGGCGCAGCTCCTCCCCAAAGGCGAAGATGTCCCGGGCGCGGAACTGCGCCCCGCCGACCACCACCACGTCGATGTCGGAAGCGGCTGTAGCTTCGCCGCGGGCATAGGAGCCAAACAGGAGCGCATACTCGGCGTGATATTTGCGCAGCAATTCCCGGATGACGGCTTCCAGCTCATCGCGTTCCAGAATATTCATGGTCAGGCCCCCTTTGCAGTAACGTCTCTGTCTGTAACACAATTATACCACAGAGCAGCGCAAAATGGTATCGCTGCATCAAAAAATCCCCGCAAAGCCTTGCGGCCTTACGGGGAAAGGGAAATCGGATTATTTTTTCAGCAGCTTCTCGCAGGCGTCGGCAGCGCCTTCCAGATACTGGCCGCCGTAGGTCTCGATCATGCCGGCATCAGAAAGCTCAGCCAGCTTGGGGTCGATGGGGCACTTGGCCAGCACGGGCAGGTGGTGCTTTGCCGCCACCTCGTCCACATGGCTGTCGCCAAACACCTGGATGTGCTTGCCGCAGTCGGGGCAGACGATGTAGCTCATGTTTTCCACGAGGCCCAGCATGGGCACCTTCATCATCTCTGCCATGTTCACAGCCTTGGCCACGATCATGCTCACCAGCTCCTGGGGGCTGGCCACCACGACGATGCCGTCCACGGGCAGGCTCTGGAAGACGGTCAGGGGCACATCGCCGGTTCCCGGAGGCATGTCCACAAACAGAAAATCCACGTCCTTCCACACCACGTCGGTCCAGAACTGCTTGACCGCACCGGCGATGACGGGGCCGCGCCAGACGACGGGGTCCTCTTCGTTTTCCACCAGCAGATTGATGCTCATCACATCAATGCCCATCCGGCTCTGGATGGGCCAGCAGCCCTTGTCGTCTGCCATGGCACGGCCATGGATGCCGAAGAGCTTGGGGATGGACGGGCCGGTGATGTCGGCGTCCAGCACGCCGCAGTGGTAGCCGCGGCGGGCCATGGCGCAGGCCAGCAGAGCGCTGGTCATGCTCTTACCCACGCCGCCCTTGCCGGAAACGACGCCGATGACCTTTTTGATGCTGCTGTTGGGGTTGGGGGCGTCATGCTGGGGCGCCGCATTGCGGGAAGAGCAGGCTGCCCCGCAGTTGGAGCAGTCATGGGTGCATTCTTCGCTCATTCTCTCTATGTTCTCCTTATCAAAAGTGGTTGTATGGTTTTGACCATTTTCTATGATACCATAAAACCCGCCCGGAAACAACCCACGCCGCCGCTCCTGTTTTGCAGAGCGCATAAACGCCCTTTGCTGCCGCATAAATTGATGTGAAACGAGGGGAGGAGAGAGCCATGCGGCAGAGCTACCTGAAAAATGCAGCCCTTATGACCGGGGCGGACGTGGTGCTGCGGCTGGCCGGGATGGGGCTGCGCATCTATCTGGCGCAGGCGCTGGGCGGGGAGGGCATGGGGCTGTATCAGCTGGTGCTGGCGGTCTACGCCCTTTTTGTCACGCTGGCCACGGCGGGCGTGTCCGTTGCGGCCACCCGTCTCATGGCCGAAGAGCTGAGCACAGGGGAGATCGCGCACCGTGCCGCCGCCCGGGGGATGCTGGTGCGGCTGCTTTGGGCCGGTGCGGCGCTGGGCACACTTGCGTGGGCGGCGCAGTTTGGGCTGGCGGGCCCGGCC
>RKCM01000177.1 GCA_014858325.1 Oscillospiraceae bacterium
TCCGTCTCTGGTCTGATCGCAAAGGAGAACGTGGTTGGCACCTTCGGTGTTCTGTATCACTTCGGCGGCGAGCTGTCTGAGAACGGCGACGAGATCTGGAGCGCCGTGGCACAGGATTACACCGCACTCTCCGCTTACGCTTTCATGATCTTCAACCTGCTGTGCGCTCCCTGCTTTGCAGCCATGGGTGCCATCAAGCGTGAGATGAACAACGGCAAGTGGACCGCCATCGCCATCGGTTATATGTGCGCTCTGGCTTACTGCGCTGCGCTGGTGGTGTACCAGATCGGTGGCCTCATCACCGGCGAAGTCGGCTTCGGCGTCTTCACCATCGTGGCCATTGTGGTCCTGGCAGCCTTCCTCTACCTGATGTTCCGTCCCAACAAGTATCTGGGCGACAACGAGGTCAAGATCGACGTCAAGAAGATCACCGCAAACAAGTAAATCGTTCTGCACGGAAAGGGGTGCTTTGGTATGATGGAATTTCTGGCTGCAAACTTCAACCTGCCGACGATCATCGTCGGGGCCATCGTGTTCGGCGGCGTCATCTGGGCCACCTGGCACAGCCACAAACATGGTGGCTGCGGGGGCTGCGGCGAGGGCGGCTGCAATGGCAACTGCAGCGGCTGCAGCGGCTGCCACTGAAGCCGGAAAACCGAAGCCAAAGCCCGACCCGGGCTTGAGAGAGGGGCGTAGACGAATATGGAACTGACGTCGGCACATCTGCGCTACCTGCTGGCCATCTACGAGGTCTCGCGGACGCATCTGGACATCAGCTCCCGCAGCATTGCGGAAAAACTGGGCGTCACCAAACCTTCGGTGGTGCGGATCATGAACCTGCTGATGGAGCGGGGGATGATCGTGAAAGAGCACTACGGCAAGATCTACCTCACCGACCGCGGCATTTTTGTGGCCAGGGAGGTGCAGGCCCAGCTGGACCGCATCCTGCAAAACTTTCCCCCGGTGAAGCTGGAGCTCACCGACGAGGAGCGCTTCAACGCCGCGCTGGCGATGACTTCGGCTCTGCCGGAGCGGGCCTTTACCGGCGCCTATGAGCGGCTGCTGGTCGAGGAGGCCGAGCCGCCGGAGGTGCCGCCGAAGGCGGCGGGATGATCCCGCATCTTAAATAATCTTAAAGGAGCAGCTGTTTTCCCGCAAAGGGAGAGCAGCTGCTCTTTTTGGCGTTATGAAGCAACCTGAAGCAAAATCTGGGATACATCCCTCTGCTTTCCGTCAAAGTGCCGGGAAACATTCCGATTCTTTGTGAAACAAGACGATTCTAGTCCTATTTGGAATGGAGTTGCCGGAAATACCCTGCAAAAATGGGGCTTTTCTTTTGCCATATCCCATGGTAAGATGAAGGAACGGAATGGTAAACGGCTGAGCAGCCCGCAGGGCAAGGCGGGGAAGGCTGGGAACGACCGGGATCGAAAAGAGAGGAGACCCTCGATGGACGAAAAAGACTTTGAACTGCTGGAAGCGCTGGATGAGACCCGCAACATCACCCATGCGGCGGATAAGCTGTATATGACCCAATCGGCGCTGTCCAAACGGATCAAATCCATGGAACAGGAGCTGGGGGTGGAGATCCTGCTCCGCTCGCGGCAGGGCATTCGCTTTACCCCGGCGGGGGAGAAGGTGCTGGAGCGCAGCCGTGCCGCCCTGCGGCAGATGGAACAGCTGCGCCGGGAGCTGGATGCCATGCAGGGCGAGGCCTGCGGCACCCTGAAGGCCGGTGTGTCGGTGAACTTTTCCTATTACAAGCTCCCCGATGTGCTGACAGAGTACCATAAGCGCTACCCCCGCGTCCGGCTGGACATCGCCACCGGCCACAGCCGCCACCTCTACCAGCAGATGCTGGACGGCGAGCTGGACATTGCCGTGCTGCGGGGGGAGTACCCCTGGGACGGCACCCAGTTCCTGCTCTCGCAGGAGAACATCTGCCTTGTTTACGCCAAGGAGTATCAGGGAAAGCCGCTTTCCGAGTACCTCTACATCGACCACCGCACCGATTCCTCGCTGGGGGCCCAGATGGCCCGCTGGCGGTACGAGAACGGCGTGACCAGCGATGCGGGCAGCTTTGTGGTGGACAACATCACCGCCTGCCTGGAGATGGTCAAGCGGGGGCTGGGGTGGTCCCTGATGCCGGAAGTGGCACTGGAAGGGTTTGACGGCTGCATAGAGCCCTGCATTTTTGAAAATGGCGAGCCCTTTGTCCGCCGCACCTATATCTTCTGCCAGCGGGACGCCGTTGCCCTGCCGCAGGTGCAATTGTTTATGGAGATGCTCAAAAAGAGGAAATAAAAATGGAAGAAGTATCGCTCATCCAGATGCTGGACGCCCGGGAGCGCCGGGTACGCCACCAGCAGGAGCTGCTGGCCCGGTACGGAAAGCCGCTGGTCTGCTTTACCATGAACATCGCCGGGCCGGTGAAGGATACGCCGCTCATCCGGCGGGGCTTTGCCCGGGGGCGGCAGCTGCTGGAGCGGCAGTTCCTCCGCTGCCGTTGGACGCCCCTTTCCACCGATGTCAGCCGGGCGGTCACCGGGTGCGAGGCCTTCTATGTGCTGGACGCTTCGCCGCTGGAGATCAAGCGGCTGACCACCCTCGTGGAGGATGCCAGCCCGCTGGGGCGGCTGTTTGATATGGACGTCCTGTGCCCGGACGGGAGGAAAGTGGACCGGGAAGAGCTGCAGCTGGAGGGCCGCCGCTGCCTCCTCTGCGGCGGGCCCGCCAAAGTGTGCAGCAGCCGCCGCGTCCACACCGTGGCCGCCCTGCAGGAAAAGACCACAGAGATCCTGACCCGGACCTTCACGGAGCTGGACGCCGCCACCGCCGCCCAGCAGGCCGTCCGCGCCCTGTTGTATGAGGTGACCACCACCCCCAAGCCCGGCCTTGTGGACCG
>RKCM01000029.1 GCA_014858325.1 Oscillospiraceae bacterium
GCAATGCGGTAAGGATGAAAGGGCGAGGTAAGAGCTCACCAGCGCATGGGTGACTATGCGGCTTTGTAAACCCTACCGGAAGCAACGCCTATATGGGACATGACAACGCTGCTCGCGCGTCCCGAAGGCGGCTTGAGCCTGTCAGCAATGGCAGGTCTAGAAAGATCGTCGTTTAATACAGAACCCGGCTTACGGTCTATCTCGTTTTCCATTTGGTGTGTTTTGCCGCTGCGGAGGATTGCTTCGCGGCGGCTTTTTGCGTTTGCTGCATGGCGGGCGAAACTTTTTTTGCAAAGCTTTGCCTTTTCGTTTGGGGCAGTTTGTGGTATACTAAGTCTACAATGCCGGAGTGCTGTTTTTGGCATCCTCCGGGCCATTGTGAGTAAAACAGACAGGATGTGAAATCCTCCGATGCGAGACGGATTTTTGAAAGCAGCCGCCCTCTCCCCCGCCCTGCGGGTGGCAGACTGCGCCTATAACACCCAGCAGATCATCGCCCAGCTGAAGGACGCCGCCGCGCGGGGCGTCAAGCTGGCGGTCTTCCCGGAGTTCTGCCTCACGGGCTACACCTGCGGCGACCTGTTTTTGCAGCACACCCTGCAGCAGGGTGCATTGACGGGCCTGCAGAGCATCTTGGACGCCAGCCGGGAGCTGGACGTCGTTGCCCTTGTGGGCCTGCCGCTGCTGGTGCGGGGCAAGCTCTACAACGTGGCCGCCGTCCTCTGCCGCGGCCGGCTGCTGGGCCTTGTGCCCAAGACCTACCTGCCCAACTACGGCGAGTTCTACGAAAAGCGCCAGTTCACCCCCGGCTCCACCGAGGTGGAGTGGGTGACGGTCTGCGGCCAGCAGGTGCCTTTTGGCACGTCGCTGCTGTTCCGCTGCTGCGAGATGCCCAGCTTTGTGCTGGGCGTGGAGATCTGCGAGGACCTGTGGAGTGCCCTGCCGCCCTCCACCTTCCACGCTCTGGCCGGGGCCACCGTGGTCGCCAACCTCTCCGCCAGCGATGAGACCGTGGGCAAGGCGGAGTACCGCCGGGCGCTGGTGCAAAACCAGTCTGCCCGCCTGCTGTGCGGCTACCTGTACGCCTCTGCCGGCCATGGCGAGAGCACCCAGGACATGGTCTTTGGGGGCCACGACCTCATTGCGGAGAACGGCACCCTCCTCTCCGAAGCTCTGCCCTTTGCGGGCGGCTGGGCCGAAACGGAAATCGACTGCCAGCGGATGGAGTCGGAGCGGGCCCGCAACACCAGCTTTGAGCCCAGCGCCGAGGGGTACCAGACCGTGGAGTTCCATCTGGAACCCACCGAAACGCCCCTCACCCGCTGGGTGGACCCCACCCCCTTTGTGCCCCACGACCAGCGGCTGCGCGCCCAGCGCTGTGAGCTGATCCTGAAGATGCAGGCCGACGGCCTGGCCAAACGGCTGGAGCACGCCCGCGCCAAAACCGCCGTCATCGGCATTTCGGGCGGGCTGGACAGCTGCCTTGCCCTGCTGGTGGCCGTGCGCGCTATGAAGCAGCTGGGCCGCCCCACCACCGATGTGCTGGCCGTGACCATGCCCTGCTTCGGCACCACCCGGCGCACCCGCTCCAACGCCGAGATCCTCTGCGACGAGCTGCACGTCTCGTTCCGGGAGATCGACATTGCCGCCACCGTCCACAGCCACTTTGCCGACATCGGCCAGGACGAGAAGGTGCTGGACGTGACGTTTGAGAACGGGCAGGCTCGTGTCCGCACGCTGGAGCTGATGGACCTTGCCAACCGCACCGGCGGCCTCGTGGTCGGCACCGGCGACCTCTCCGAGCTGGCGCTGGGCTGGGCCACCTACAACGGCGACCACATGAGCATGTACGGCGTCAACGCCAGCGTGCCCAAAACGCTGGTGCGCCACCTCGTCCAGTACGAGGCCGACATTGCCTCCAGCGAAACGCTGAAGACCGTGCTGCTGGACATCCTGGACACCCCCGTCTCTCCGGAGCTTTTGCCCGCCAAAGAAAACGGCGACATCGCCCAGAAGACGGAAGACCTGGTGGGCCCCTACGAGCTGCACGATTTTTACCTCTACCACGTTCTCCGCTTCGGCTTTGGCCCGGAAAAGATCTTCCGGCTGGCAAAGGCCGCCTTCGCAGGCCGGGCCGAGTACCCGGACAGCGTGCTGTACAAGTGGCTGCGCAACTTCTACTGGCGGTTCTTCGCCCAGCAGTTCAAGCGCAGCTGCCTGCCCGACGGCCCCAAGGTGGGCAGCGTGACCCTCTCGCCCCGGGGCGACTGGCGGATGCCCAGCGATGCAGCCGCCGCCCTCTGGCTGGCCGAGCTGGAACAGATCCCTCTGAAAGATTGAGCCTATGAAACAACACCCGAAACTCTGGGCAAACGTCCTGTTTGCCGCCGTGGTGCTGGCCGCAGCCGGGCTGCTGTTTTTTCTGCGCAGCAGCCGCCCCGGCAGCGCCAAGCTCGAAGCAGAGCTGACCTACGGCGACGCCAACACCGTGCTGCCCATCTCCCTTGCCAAAGATGCCGCCTACGATGTGGACACCGGGTACCTCACCGTCCACATCCAGGTGCAGGACGGGGCGGCCCGCTTTGTGGATTCCCCCTGCCCGGACCACATCTGCGAGCGCTACGGCTGGCTCCGGGAGGAAGACCAGTCGGCCACCTGTCTGCCGGCCCGCGCCGTGCTGACCATTGTTCCCGTGTCGTGAGCGACACCCACCAAAAGGAGTGACTTTTTCGATGTTTGACGAAAACGACCGTTCCCGCCCGGACGATACCGCCCGGCACATCCGCCGGGGCGCACGGCACGACGATGACAAGACCATCGAGGTGGACAGCTCGGCGTTTTTCTCGCCGGAGCCGCCGCAGCCCGCCTCGCCGCCGCCCAAGCC
>RKCM01000012.1 GCA_014858325.1 Oscillospiraceae bacterium
CGACGGCGAAAACTTCCTCATCCCCGGCATCATGGAGCAGGTGGAGCGCACCGGCGTCCACTCCGGCGACTCCATCTGCGTCTACCCGGCCCAGCATCTGACCCAGGCCGAGATCGACACCATGGTGGATTACACCGGCCGCTTTGCCCGGGAGCTCCACGTCACGGGTCTGGTCAACGTGCAGTACGCCGTCTCCCACGGCAAGGTCTACGTCATCGAGGTCAACCCCCGCTCCTCCCGTACCGTGCCCTACATCTCCAAGGTCACCGGCGTGCCCATGGTGGATCTGGCCGTCCGCTGCTGCCTGGGCGAGAAGCTGGCCGATCTGGGCTACGGCACCGGCCTGCACCCCAACGCCCCCTATGTGGCCGTCAAGGTGCCCGTCTTCAGCTTTGAAAAGCTGCATGGCGTGGACACCCAGTTTGGCCCCGAGATGAAATCCACGGGCGAGGTGCTGGGCATTGCCCCCAACTACCACGACGCTCTGCTCAAGGGCCTCATCGGCGCGGGTTACACCTTCAAGACCCCCGGCCCCGCCTCCTGCTGCATCTTCACCGTGAAGGACAGCGATAAGCCCGAGTTCGTGGATATCGCCTGGAAGCTCAAGAGCATGGGCTACAAGCTCTACGGCACCTCCGGCACCTGCGCTTGGCTCAACAAGCACATGGTGCCCTGCAACGAGGTGCGCAATATGTCCGGCGAGGCCCCCAACATCGTGGACCTGCTCCAGAGCGGCCTGGTGGACTATGTCTTCTCCACCAGCGCCAAGGGCCGCGACCCCAAGCGCGACTCCGTCCGCCTGCGCCGCAAGGCCGTGGAGCTGAGCATCCCCTGCATCACCGCCGTGGATACGGCCAACGCCCTTGTCAACTGCCTGCGCAGCGAGCACAGCATGAAAGACATCCCGCTGGTGGATATTGCGACGCTGTATCATAAAAATTGAGGGCCCAAATGCACCTTCGTGCGCAATAATGTGCTGTTTGTGCGCAATCCCTCGTAAAGAGGCCCTGCATTTGTTATACTCAACAACGTAAAATTTGCCAAAAGACGTTACTTTTGGACGTTCCAGGAGGATATCGATACATGACTCGTTCTCAGATGATCGAAACTGTGGCACGCAAGACCGGCTTCTCCGAAGCACAGGTCGAGACCACGATGGACGCTTTGTTTGACCAGATTGCCGACTGCCTGCGCGCCGACGAGAAGGTGACCATTGCCGGCTTTGGCCGTTTTGAGATGCGTCCCCGCAAGCCCAAGGCCTACACCAACCCCAAAACCAAGGTGTCCAGCCGTTTGGAGTCTACCTCCATCCCCGGCTTCAAGGCCAGCGGCCGTTTCAAGCAGAAGCTGGAGGTGGGCAAGAAGACTGCCCCCGCCACCGAGGAAACTGCCTGATTTTTCCCGTGTCCCAAGCATCGTAAGGAGAACCGCTTCCCGCACCACCGGGAGGCGGTTCTTTTTTGCTGACAAACAGTGGGTTTTGTGGTATACTGGACTAAAATTTCACAAACACCAAGCGCCTTGCCTCGCCCTTTGGGAGAGGCGCCCCCGCAAAGGGGCGGAGAGGGCGAGGGAGCGAACGGAGAATACAGAGCTATGTTATACAGTGAACTGCATTGCAGCGAGGCCATCCACAAGGCCGTGGAGCAGATGGGCTTTGCGGAGATGACCGAGATCCAGGAAAAGACCATCCCCGTGATGCTGGCAGGCCGGGACGTCATCGCCAAGGCCCCCACCGGCACCGGCAAGACCTGCGCCTTCGGCATCCCCGTGGCCGAGCACATCGACCCGGAAAAAAAGTACCCGCAGGCCGTGATCATGGCCCCCACCCGGGAGCTGGCCCAGCAGATCGCGGAGGAGCTGACGGCCCTCACGGCCTTTATGCCGGGCGTTGCCGTTGCCTGCGTTTACGGCGGTGCCAATATGGAAAAGCAGGCCAAACGCCTGGCAGAGGGCTGCCAGATCGTGGTGGCCACGCCGGGCCGCCTGATGGACCACTACAAGCACCACAGCATCGACCTGGCCCATGTGACCCAGATCGTCCTCGACGAGGCCGACGAGATGCTGAACATGGGCTTCTATAAGGATGTGCGCCATATCATCGAGCTGATGCGGGCCCGCAAGAGCCTGTCCATGTTCTCCGCCACCATCAGCCGCGAGGTCATGGACATCGGCTGGCTGTACCAGCACAACGCCGAGGAGATCACCGTCCAGCCCAAGGAGGAGAGCCAGCCCAAGATCACTCAGTATATGCTGGAGACCTCCGGCCGCAACAAACTCTCGGACCTGGCCCAGATCATCATCGGGGAGGGCTACAAGCGGGTGATGGTCTTCTGCGATACCAAGTTCAACACCGCGACCCTGGCCAACCAATTGGCCCGTCTGGGCTTCTCGGTGGACTGCCTCCACGGCGACCTCTCCCAGAAGGAGCGCAACCAGATCATGCAGAACTTCCGGGAGGGCAAGCTGGCCATCCTCGTAGCCACCGACGTGGCCGCCCGCGGCATCGACGTCTCGGACGTGGACGCCGTCATCAACTACGACGTCCCCGGCGACAACGAGCACTACACCCACCGCATCGGCCGCACCGGCCGGGCCAAAAAGGAGGGCGTGAGCTACCTGTTCTATGTGCCGGAGGAGAAAAAGCGGGTGCAGGAGCTGCTGCGCCTGACCCGCAATACCGATCTGTGCACCCCGGTCCACTTCGACTTCAACCATGAGCACATCGTGGTGGAGAAAAAGCAGGACAATGCCGATCGATTCCAGATCAAGTGCTATTTTTAAAGGAAGAAACTCCCCCAGTCTGCTCCGCAGACAGCCCCCTCAAGGAGGGAGCCTGCCCGTACGGTAAGCCTCCCTCTCTGAGGGAGGTGTCGAGCG
>RKCM01000011.1 GCA_014858325.1 Oscillospiraceae bacterium
GCCAGGCAGAGCCGGGCAACGCCTCCCTCCGCCGCCAGCGGATGCTGCTGCAGCGGGCCCCCATCTGCACCATCGACGCGTTTTGTCTCGACCTGCTGCGCAAGCACTTTCAGGCGCTGGACCTCCCGCCGGATTTTTCCCCCGCCGACCCCGGCAGTGTGGAAACCTTGCGGGCCGCTGCCCTGAGCGAGACGCTGGAAAACGCCTACCGGGACCCAGATTTCTGCGCCTTTGCCGACCTCTACGGCAAGGGCCGCACCGACCGTGCGGCGGGGGAAACGATTTTGCGCACCTACGATTTTCTCCGCGCTCTGCCGGACTACGACAAAAAGCTGGACGAATTTCTGGCCCCGTGGGAGGCCGAGAACGGCTTTGCCTCCACCGGCTGGCACCACATCCTGCTGGCGGAAGCGGCCCGGTGCGCCAAAGCCGCCCGGGAGCTGCTGACGGCGGCCCGCACCGACTGCCGGGAGGACTGGGCGCTGGCGCAGGCCGACGCGGAGGCCAGCAAAAAGACCGAAGCCGCCAAGGCCAAGGCCGTGGCCTCCGCCAACGAAAAATTTGCCGAGCCCCTCCAGCGGCTGGAAGCCGCCGCTGCCCTGCTGGGAGAGGTGGAGCGGCTGGCCGGGGCCGGGCAGTGGACGCCGCTGTATGACAAGCTCACCCCCTATGTCCTCGGGATGGAGGCCGCGCCGGGCCTGAAGGGAATGAAAAAGCGGCTGACGGGCGACCACAAAGCTGCCGTCAAGACCCGGGCCGACGAGGCCAGCGCCCTGTTTGGGCAGATCTTAGATCTGATCTCCTGCAGCGAGGAGGAAGCCGAAGCCGACCGCAAAGCCGCCCTGCCTCGCCTGCGGGCCCTGTTTGCTGCCGTGCGGGATTTTGACGCCCGCTTCTCCGCCAAAAAGCGGGAGCGGCGGCTGCTGGAATTCAGCGATTTCGAGCATCAGGCCCTGCGCCTGCTGCGGGACGCCGACGGGCACCCCACCCCCCTGTGCGAGAGCATCCGCCGGAGCTATGCCGCCGTGATGGTGGACGAGTATCAGGACACCAACGCCTTGCAGGACGCGCTGTACACCTGCCTTGCCACCCCCAGCGGGGACGATCTCTTCCTTGTGGGCGATCTGAAGCAGAGCATCTACCGCTTCCGGCAGGCCGACCCCAGCATCTTCCGCGAGAAGCTGGACGCCTGGCCTGTGCTGGAGGCGGACGCCGCCCGCCCCCGCCCGCCGGAGGGAGTGCCCGGCCAAAACGCCCTGCTGGCGCTGGACGCCAACTTCCGAAGCGCCCCGCAGGTGGTGGCGGGCATCAACTTTTTGTTTGAGCAGCTCATGACCCCGGCGCTGGGCGATACCGCCTACGGCGAGGGCCAGCGGCTGGTCTGCGGGGCCCCGGGGGACTACGCGGGCAGCGTGGAGGCCCAGCTTTTGCCCGACGACTCCGCCGAGACGGACGCAGCCTTCATCGCCGAGAAGATCGCCCGGCTGGTGGCCGAAGGGGCTCCCGTCCGGGAGGGCGGCGGTACCCGGCCCGTGCAGTATGAGGATTGCTGTGTGCTGCTGGCGGCCCGGGGCGATTTCCCGGCCTATGCGGAAGCGCTGGCGGCAAGGGGCATCCCCGTCTACGCCGACGCCCGGGAAAATCTGCTGGATGCGCCCCACATCCGGCCCCTCATCGCGCTGCTGCGGGTCATCGACAACCCGGCGCAGGATATCTATCTGGCCGCCGCCCTGCTGGGCCCGCTGTTCGGCTTTACGGACGACGACCTCGTCCGCCTGCGGGCGCTGCAGCGCAAGACCAGCCTGTACGGCGCGGTGCTGGCAGCGGTGCACAGCGAGGAGCAAACCCCCTTTACCGAGAAAGTCCGGGCCTTTTACGCCCGCCTGACGGAGCTGCGCCGCATGGCCCGCAGCGTGCCCGTGGAGCAGCTGCTGGAGGAGATCTTTGCCTCCACCGGCTACCTCGCCGCGCTGGGCGTGATGGAGAACGGCACCCGCCGCCGGGAGGATGCCCGGCGGTTCGCGGCGTTCTGTGCCAGCGTGGGCGGGGGCGGCATCTCGGCCCTGGTCCGCGCCATCGACGCGGCCGCGCTGGCAGGCTCCACCGGGCAGGACACTGCCCCCGGCGGCTCCCGGCCAGGCTGCGTCACCATCATGACCATCCACCGCTCCAAGGGCCTGCAGTTCCCGGTGGTGTTCGTGGCGGACACGGCCCGGCGCTTCAACGCCGCCGACACCCGCCAGCCGGTGCTGCTGCATCGGACGTATGGCGCGGGCCTCCGCCTGCGCCCGGACGAGGGCGAAGGGGCCTACAAGACCGCCGCCTACACGGCCCTTTCCACCGTCCACGCCCGGGAGATGCGGAGCGAGCAGATGCGTCTGCTCTACGTTGCCCTCACCCGCGCACAGGATCGGCTGATCCTGACCCTGCCGCTGGGCATCACCAAAACCGCGAACCCCCTGGCCAAGGCGGCGGCGTTTTTGGCCGCCGGGGCGGGGGAGACGCTGCACCAGCAGGCGAGCTGCTTTGCCGATTGGCTGCGGGCGGCGCTGCTGGTGCACCCCAATGGTGGGCCTCTCCGCCGCCGGGCCGAAAACCTGGAGCTGCCCTTCGTAGACACCCAGAGCACCATTGCCATCACGGTGCAGGAGGCCCTGGCCGAGGCCGAAGCGGCCCCGGAGAAAACGGCCGCGCCTGAGGAGGCCTCGGCGGACCCGGCGCTGGTGGAGACGCTGCGGACGGGCTTTGGCTGGCGCTACCCGGCGGCAGACCTCGCCGCCCTGCCGGCCAAGGTCAGCGTGACCAGCGTGGTGCACAAGGCGGAACAGACCACGCTGGAACGCCCCGCCTTCCTCT
>RKCM01000129.1 GCA_014858325.1 Oscillospiraceae bacterium
GCCTTCTCAGAGATGCGGGCGCTGTATTCGGCCTCCTTGCGGGCCCAGGTCTGGCTGCGCAGCACGGCGGCTACGGCCCGCTCCCGCACGCTGCGGGGCAGATCGTACGCCAGCTCCTGCGCCACCCTGCGGCCCTTCTCGGTGATGGAGTAGCGCTCCACCCCGTCGGGGCCGGGCTTCACGCACACCAGCTTCTGGCGGGTGATGTCGTCCAGACAGGAGCCGATCTCAAAATAATTGACAAGCGCCTCTTCCATCAGGGCGTTTTCGATCTCTGTGCGGCGGATGGGCCCGGCATTCTTGACCAGATAGCACAGCAGCAGGCGGATCTCGGTGCTGTTCGTCAGCCCGCCCGGGCGCACGCCAGCAGTAAAAGCATCGTTGGAGGCCATCGTTTCACACATCTCCCTCGGACAATTTTGTTTCCTCTAGTATAAAAGGTTTTACGCCGGATTGCAAGCCGCAACCGTAAAATCCGTCTCAATGCGCTTGTGGCTGCCCGGGGTGGAGTAGAGCCAGTGGTCCAGGTGGCCCTCGGTGATGAAATACCGCAGCTCGAACCGATGCCGCTGGTTCAAGGCATGGTTGACGATGACCAGCTTGATCTTCATCTTCTCCGGCAGGATGTTTTTGATGTAGACGCTCACGGCCTGCCCGGGGCGCAGGTCGGGGCAGCTTTCAGCCAGGCCCGCCAGATTGGGGGCGATCTCAATAAAGGTGCCGTATTCCTCCACGCTGCGCACGATACCCACCACGGTCTCGCCCGCGGTAAAGGCGGCGGCGTTTTCCTCCCAGGTGCCCAGCAGCTCCCGGATGGTGAGGACAAAGCGGCCCTGCACGTCCCGGTTTTTGAGGGCGCACAGGATCTGCTGTCCCACGCTCACCCGGTCGGCGGGGGAGGAGATGCGGCTGACGGACATGCAGTCGATGGGCAGCAGGGCGCTGATGCCGCAGCCCACGTCGCAAAAGGCTCCAAAGGGCTCGATGTGGGTGACGGCGCAGGGCAGGATGTCGCCGGGGATCAGGGCGTCCAGGTACTCTGCCTTGCACATCCGCTGAGCTTCGGCCCGGGAGAGCAGGTAGTAAGGCTGGCCGTTCTCATCGGTCTGCAAGGCCTCAATGATAAAACAGGTGGGCCGCCCCACCCGCGTCAGCACGGCAATGTCCCGCACGGCACCGCTCTCGGCCCCGTCGGCGCACTGGGCAAAGGGCATAACGGCTTTGACGCCCCCCAGCTCAAAGCGGAGCTGTCGGCTCGTATCAAAGGCCAGCGCGGTGCTCTGCAAAATTTCACGGTTTGCCATGGCGGTGCGCAGCTCGGCGGGGGAAAGGCGGCTGGCGCTGCGGTAGCTGCATTCGGTTCGGAACGTTTGCATCATCTTTCATTCCTCTTTCTGTCGTTGTTTTTTGCCTGCGGCCCGGCGTGTGCGGGCGGAGTGATACCACTGTATGCGCCGGGGTGTGCAGATATTTGCATTTTGTACGCATTTGGTTTATACTATATCTGTATGCGGCGCGTTCTCCACAGGAGGCGCACCGCACACGGCCTGTACCATTTTGTACAAGCAGGAGGGAACTGATTTTATGGATATTGCAGTCGGGGATACCATCCTCACCCGCAAAAAGCATCCCTGCGGCTCGGCCCGCTTTGAGGTGCTGCGCGTGGGCATGGATTTTAAGATCCGCTGCACGGGCTGCGGCCGTGAGGTCATGCTGCCCCGCGCAAAAATTGAAAAGAACATCAAAAAAGTGCTCAAACCCGGTCAGGAGTAGCCCTGCGGCCCAGAACGCACATTCAGGAAACTGTTTTATGATGTAAGGAGAACTGCCCGATATGTCCAAACTGTTTTCCCAAATGGAGGCGGTGAGCCATCGGTTCGAGGAGCTTTCCGTTCGGCTGAACCAGCCTGAGACGGCGGCCGACCTGGCCCGGTTCCGCTGCCTGATGCAGGAATACCGCGAGCTGGAGCCCGTTGTGGAAGCTTACCGCAGCCTGACCACCGCGCGGGATCATCTTGCCCAGGCCAAAGCCCTGCTCGAAGGCGAGGCCCTCGATGCGGACTTTAAGGAAATGGTACAGCAGGAATACGGCGAAAAAAGCCGAGAAGTGGAAACGCTGGAAAATAATCTCAAAATATTGCTGCTGCCCAAGGACGCCAACGACGAAAAAAGCGTGATTTTGGAGATCCGTGCCGGGGCCGGCGGCGAGGAAGCCGCCCTGTTTGCCCACAGCCTGTTTCGGATGTACTCCATGTACGTCCAGAGCCGGGGCTGGGAGTGGGAGGTGCTCAACCTCAACGAGACGGAGCTGGGCGGCGTGAAGGAGGCCGAGGTGGCCGTCAACGGCCGGGGAGCCTACAACCGCCTCAAGTTTGAGAGCGGTGTCCACCGCGTCCAGCGGGTGCCCGAGACCGAGAGTCAGGGCCGCATCCAGACCTCCACCGCCACCGTGGCGGTGATGCCGCAGGCCGAGGAGGTGGATTTTGCGCTGGATATGAAGGACCTGCGCATCGACACCTTCCGTTCTTCGGGCGCAGGCGGCCAGCATATCAATAAAACGTCCAGCGCCATCCGTGTCACCCACATCCCCACGGGGACAGTGGTGGAGTGCCAGAACGAGCGCAGCCAGTTCCAGAATAAGGATAAGGCACTGGAGATCCTGCGCAGCCGCCTGCTGGCCCAAAAGCAGAAGGAGCAGCAGGATGCCATCAACGCCAACCGGGCCGGGCAGGTGGGCACCGGCGACCGCAGCGAAAAGATCCGCACCTACAACTTCCCGCAGGACCGCTGCACCGACCACCGCATCGGCCTTACCGTCCACAATCTGGATA
>RKCM01000224.1 GCA_014858325.1 Oscillospiraceae bacterium
GCCGTTGGTGGCCAGAACTTCGGTGACGCCGTCGCCCATCTCGATGATGGAGACATCGAAGGTGCCGCCGCCCAGGTCGTAGACCATGATCTTCTGGTCTTCCTCTTTATCGATGCCGTATGCCAGAGAAGCGGCAGTGGGCTCGTTGATGATACGCTTGACGTTCAGGCCTGCGATGGTGCCGGCGTCCTTGGTGGCCTGACGCTGGCTGTCATTGAAGTAAGCAGGCACGGTGATGACGGCCTCGGTGACGGGCTCGCCCAGATAAGCCTCAGCGTCTGCCTTCAGCTTCTGCAGGATCATCGCGCTGATCTGCTGGGGAGTGAACTCCTTGCCGTTCAGGGTCACCTTGTGGTCGGTGCCCATCTGGCGCTTGATGGAAGCCACGGTGTTCTCGGGGTTGGTGATGGCCTGGCGCTTTGCCACCTGGCCCACCAGACGGTCGCCGGTCTTGGTGAAGCCGACGACGGACGGGGTGGTGCGGGCACCCTCAGAGTTTGCGATGACGACGGGCTCGCCGCCCTCCATAACAGCCACGCAGCTGTTGGTAGTACCAAGGTCGATACCAATGATCTTACTCATAAATGAAGTCTCCTCTCAAAAAAGAACTGGTTTATCTCATGCTTGAGTGATAAGCGGAAGTTTATTTCAAACGCCCCTGCGGGCGGGGGAACCGATTTATTCGGCTACCACAACGGTGGCATGGCGGACGATCTTGTCGCCCAGCTTGTAGCCCTTCTGGTAGACGGTGACGACGGTGCCGCTCTCCTGCCCATCCGGGGCGGGGATCTGCTGCACGGCGTTCATAAAGTTGGGGTCAAAGGGCTTGCCCAGCGCCTCGATCTCCTCCACATGGAGGGCATCCAGCGCCTTGGCGGCTTTGTCCAGCGTCATCATCACGCCCTTTTTGTAGTTCTCGTCGGTGGTGGGGGCGTTGGCCGCCATATCCAGCGTATCGAGAATGGGGATGATCTGATTCACCGCGTAAGACACGCCATCGTTGAACTTCTGGTCGGCCTCCCGGGTGGAGCGCTTGCGGTAGTTTTCGTACTCGGCGGCCATCCGCAGCAGCTGATCCTTGGCCTGATTGGCGTTTTTCTCAGCGGCGTCCAGCTTTGCTTTCACGGCTTCCAGCTCGCGGGCCTTCTTGTTAAAGAAGCCGTCCTTCTTTTTGCCGTCGGCCTTTTCGGTCTCCTCCGCCTCGGGGGCAGCGGCCTGCTGCTCTTCCGGCGCGGCGGTCTGCTCGGCCTGCGGCGCGGTCTGCTCCTCGGCGGGAGTCTCGGCCGTCTTCTTGGTTTCTTCGCTCATTCCAGGTCCTCCTTATAAATCACAGTCCGCCGTGGGGCGGCCATCTGCGGGGTATCTTTTCGTTTGCCGCTCATGCCTTCGCCCAGCTGATCGGCGAATTCATGCAGCAGCGGCATCAGCTTCTGGAAGGGCATCCGGGTGGGGCCGATCAGTGCGATGGAGCCCCACAGCCCGCCGCCCACCAGATAGCGGTCGCTGACGATGCACAAGCCCGGGATCTGCGGCTCGATGTCCTCGCCCAGCAGGATGCTTTCGCCCTGCTCCGTCGGCGGGGCAATGAGCCTTGCGGCTGCCTCCTCGTCGTTCAGCAGGGTGAGGATGTCGCCCACCTTGCCTTCCAGCTGGGGCCACTCCAGCAGGTGCTGCTCGCCGCCTAGGAATACATGGGGGGTGGTGGAGTCCTGCAGGATCGCCGCCGCCGCGCTGATGACGGGCACCAGCGTCGGAGAGATCTGGCTGCACAGCTCGCTCAGCAGCCGGGGGGAGAGATCCACCGGGGCCACAAAGGTCAAATTGCGGTTGAGCAGTGCGGCCAGCGCTGCGGCATTCTCCCGGGAGAGGCCGGTGCGCACCTTTGCCACGCGGGTACGGACGTAACCGGCGGTGGTCACGGCCAGCACTGCGGCTGCGCTACGGCCCACCTGCACCACCTCATAGTGGGCGATGCACAGGTCCTCAGCGCAGGGGGTGCTGACGGCGGCGGTGCAGCCGCTGATGGCGGCCAGCGCCTTGGCAGCGCCCTGGGCCAGCTTTTCCGGCTCGTGGTCGAAGCTTGCAAACACCGCGTCCACCCGGGCCCGCGTCACACGGTCCAGCGGCTGGTCGTCGGTGAGAAGATGATCCAGATAGTAACGGTAGCCCTTGGCGCTGGGGACGCGGCCCGCGCTGGTGTGGGGCTGCTCCAGCAGACCCAGCTTGGTCAGCGCCGCCATTTCGTTGCGCAGCGTGGCGCTGGAAACTGCCATATCAAAGTAGTTTGCCAGCACACTGCTGCCCACGGGCTCACCCTCAAGGCCATACAGCGCCACGATCGCCTGCAAAACGCGTTGTTTGCGTGCATCCATCGTCATAGCGCCTGCCTCCTTTTGGTTCTTTCGGTTTCTTTAGCACTCCATCTTCCTGAGTGCTAAGACCATTATAGCCAATTTTCCGGCTCTGTCAATAGGTTCTCAAAAAAGTTTTGAAAGATTCACAATTTGGTCATAAGCAGCAAAAAAGGCCCCCGCCTTCCGGCAGGAGCCTCTCTATTATAATAATGTGTTCTTACTCTTCCATCTGCTTTGCCAGAAAGGCCGCCGCCACGGCCACGGCCTTTTGCTGGGCGTCGCTGGGGCGGGCGGCCCGGTCCTCCGTCAGCAGGCCCACAGCCCCTGTCACATCCCCGGCCGCCACGATGGGCCAGGCGCACAGCAGCGCCCGGGGCGAGCCCTCGCAGGGCAGCACCGGCTGCTCGCCGCCCTCGCTCAGGTAGGGCTTGCTGGAGTCCATCAGCTTTTCCAGCGGCTGGCTGAC
>RKCM01000010.1 GCA_014858325.1 Oscillospiraceae bacterium
CGATTGGGCCAGCGAAGCCCGCCGCTACTTCCTCAACATCGTGGGCAAGTACGGCCCCCAGGTGCAGGCTCTGCTGAAAAAGGCCGCTGCGCTGGAGATCGCTACCATCTGCCCGCTCCACGGCCCCGTCCTCACCGGTGACCTGACCCCCTACCTGAACTACTACGATACCTGGTCCAGCTACCGCCCCGAGGAGCCGGAAAAGATCCTGGTGGCCTTTGCCTCCATCCACGGCCACACCCGCGCCGCCGCCCACACCATGGCCGAAAAGCTGCGGGCCAAGGGCGCCAAGGTGGTGGAGGTAGACCTGGCCCGCACCGACGTCTCCTACGCCGTGACGGAAGCGTTCCGCTGCGGCAAGATGGTGCTGGCCTGCGCCACCTACGACGGTTTCCTCTTCCCGCCGATGGAAAACTTCCTGACCCACCTCAAGACCAAGAACTTCCAGAACCGCATCGTCGGCCTGATGGAGAACGGCACCTGGGCCCCCATGGCGGCAAAGCTGATGAGCGCCGAGCTGGGCGGCATGAAGAATCTCACCATCTGCGACACCGTCGTCACCATCCGCTCTGCCGCCAACGCCGCCGCCGAGGCCAAGATGGAAGAACTGGCGGAGGAAATTCGGAATAAGTAAATTTCTGCTGGACAATCTCCCCAAGCTATGGTATACTATCCCTTGCAGTCAGTCGATGCGGGCATCGTACATCGGCTAGTATATCAGCCTTCCAAGCTGAGGAGGTGGGTTCGATTCCCATTGCCCGCTCCAAATGCAAGCCCAGGTTCGTTGGAATCTGGGCTTTTTTGTTTGCTTTGCACAGATTTTAAGAAACCTTTGCCGCCGCAAATCGCATTGCCTGTTTACTTTGGCGGCATTTTATTGTAAAATAAGTGCAAGCAGATCAAGCGGGCGGCTCCGGCTGCCCAACTTATAATAGGTGGTGTATGATTGTATGGCATTGAAATATCAACGCATTCTTTTGAAGATCAGCGGCGAAGCGCTGGGCGGCGAGAAGGGCACGGGCTTTGACGAGCCCACCATGGACGCCATCTGCGGCGGCGTGAAGAAGGCCCACGCACTGGGCGTTCAGATCGGCATCGTCGTGGGCGGCGGCAACTTCTGGCGCGGCCGCACCAGCGGCAAAATGGAGCGCACGCTGGCCGATAAGATCGGGATGCTGGCCACGGTGATGAACGCCCTGGCCGTCTCCGATAAGCTGGAGCAGCTGGGCGTCCCGACGGAGGTCTTTACCTCCATCACCATGCCGCAGGTGGCCCCGGCCTTTACCCGCAAGGATGCCCTCAAGGCAATGAGCGAGGGCAAGATCGCCATCTTTGGCGGCGGCACGGGCAACCCCTTCTTCTCCACTGACACCACGACCGCCCTGCGCGCCGTGGAGGTGAGCGCGGACATCATGTTCAAGGCCACCATGGTGGATGGCGTGTACGACAAGGACCCCCACAAGTACCCCGACGCCAAGAAGTACGAGACCCTCACCTTTACCAAGGTGCTGGAGGACCGGCTGGCCGTCATGGACGGCACCGCCGCCACCCTCTGCCGGGACAACAAGCTCCCCATCCTCGTGTTCGACCTGGCCGACCCCGACAACATTGCCAAGGCCGTGCAGGGCGAGAACGTGGGCACCCTGGTGTACGAGGGCTGAGCCGCCTGCCCGCCGCATAGGATAGAAACAACCGGCCTTTCCGGGCCGGAAGAACCATAACGAAACAGGAGACAAGGACAATGAGCAGCAACACCAAGGCATTTGAAGACAAGATGAAGAACTCTGTGGAGCATCTGAACCGCGATCTGGCCGCTGTGCGCGCCGGCCGTGCCAACCCCGCCGTTCTGGATAAGGTCGCCGTGGATTACTACGGCGCTCCCACCCCCATCCAGCAGTTGGCGTCCGTGGCCGTCAGCGAGGCCCGCACCCTGACCATCACCCCTTGGGACCGCACCCTGCTGCGGGCCATCAGCAAGGCCATCCTGGCCAGCGACGTGGGCATCACCCCCATCGATGACGGCCAGACCATCCGCCTGAACTTCCCGGCCCCCACGGAGGAGCGCCGCAAGCAGCTGGCGAAAGAAGTCTCCAAGCTGGGCGAGGAGGCCAAGGTGGCCGTGCGCAACGTCCGCCGCGAGGCCATGGATAAGGCCAAGGCCATGAAGAAGGCCGGCGAGCTGACCGAGGACACCCAGAAGACCATGGAAGAGGATGTCCAGAAGCTGACCGACAAGTATATCAAGAACATCGACGCAGCCGTGGAAGAAAAGCAGAAGGAGATCATGTCCGTCTGATCGGCCCCGGCCTGCGTAAAACAAAGGGTGCCGTGCGCAAAAAACAAGGCGTGCGGCACTTTTTTCCAGATGCAGAGAGGGGAGAACCCTCTCTCCCAAAACCAGGAGGAACGCAATGGAACACCCCAAAGAATTTGCCGAGGGCCTTTCCATCGGCATCATCATGGACGGCAACGGCCGCTGGGCCAAGCAGCGGGGCCTGCCCCGCACGGCGGGCCACAAAAAGGGCGCAGCCGTCTTTCAGGATATCGCCAACTACTGCGAGGAGCTGGGCGTATCGTCGGTGTATTTTTACGCCTTCTCCACTGAAAACTGGAAGCGCCCCCTCGAAGAGGTCTCTGCCATCATGAAGCTGTTCGGCGAATATCTGCTCAAAGGCTTCAACTATAAGGACCGCAACATCCGCATCAAATTCCTGGGCGACCGCACCGCGCTGGACGGGAAACTCCAGAAGCTGATGAACGAGCTGGAGGAGGACTCCGCCCACAAGACCGGCATGACCCTGAACATCGCCGTCAATTA
>RKCM01000068.1 GCA_014858325.1 Oscillospiraceae bacterium
TGAACCAGAAGAAAAATAACACCTGGTTTTCCACGAGAAAAAGCGGAACCGTTGAAAACTCAGCGGTTCCGCTTTTGTCATCTCTGAATTTTGGAGTTACAGGGTGTCCTCGCCGGGCAGCTGGTTCCACAGGCGGTAATACACGCCCTGCTTTGCCAGCAGCTCGTCGTGGGTGCCGGACTCCCGGATGCCCTCGGCTCCCAGCACCAGGATGCGGTCGTAGTCCTTGATGGTGGTCAGGCGGTGGGCGATGGTGAGGGTGGTGCGGCCATGGGCCAGCTTTTCGAGGCTCTGGCCCACAAGGATCTCGCTCTCGTTGTCCAGGGCGCTGGTGGCCTCGTCCAGAATGAGGATGGGCGGGTTTTTGAGGAAGACCCGGGCAATGGCGATGCGCTGCTTCTGGCCGCCCGAGAGCTTGACGCCCCGCTCGCCCACATAGGTGTCGAAGCCGTCCTTGAGGGCCAGAATAAAGCGCTCTGCACCGGCCAGACGGGCGGCTTCCTGAATTTCTTCCCGGGTAGCACCGGGCTTGCCGTAGGCGATGTTATCCGCCACCGAGCCGCTGAACAGGTACACGTCCTGCTGAACGATGCCGATGTCCTCCCGCAGGCTCTGCAGGGTGACATGGGCGATGTCCTGCCCGTCGATGAGGATGCGGCCGCTGGTCACATCGTAAAAGCGGGGGATGAGGTTGCACAGGGTGGTCTTGCCGCCGCCGGAGGGGCCCACCAGCGCCAGCCTCTCCCCGGCCCGGATATCAAGACTGACGTGGTGCAGCACCTTGTTGTGGTCGTCCGGGTACTCGAAGCTCACATCCTCAAAGCGGATCGTGCCGGGGCCGGGCTTCAGGGGCACGGCGTCGGCGGCGTCGTGGATGGGGGTGGGCGTATCCATGATCTCGGTGAAGCGCTCGATGCCGGTCATACCGCGCTGGAACTGCTCGGCAAACTCCACGATGCGGCGGATGGTGGCGATCAGGGTGGAGACATAGAGGACGTAGGCCACGAGGTCGCCCGCGCTGATCTTGCCGTACACCAGCGACAGACCGCCCGCCAGAATGACCACCAGATACATCAGGCCGTCGAACATCCGGGTGGAGGTGTTGAAGGCGGCCATGGCGTAGTAGCTCAGGGTCTTGATCTTCTCAAAATCGCGGTTGCCCTGCTCAAACTTGGCCCGCTCCTGCTCCTCGGCGGCAAAAGCCTTTACCACCCCCTGCCCCAGCAGGCTGTCCTCGATGGTGGCGTTCAGCTCGCCGATCTGCACCCGCTGCTGGCGGAACCGGGCCCGCAGCTTCTGGTTCAGCTTCACGGACACCACGCCCATCAGGGGCACGCAGGCAAACACCGCCAGCGTCAGCGGCACGCTGGCCTGGCACAGGATGAGGAAGGAGGCCAGAATTTTGATAAAGGCGATGAAAAATTCCTCGGGGCAATGGTGGGCAAACTCGGTCACATCAAACAGGTCGTTGGTGATGCGGCCCATGATGGTGCCCACCTTGGTGTTGTTGTAATAGGTGTGGTCCAGCAGCAGCAGATGGTCGAAGGCGTCCTTGCGCATATCCGTCTCGATGTGGACGCCCATGATGTGGCCGATGCTGGACATGAAATACTGCGCCGCACCGTCGATGATGCGCAGCACAAGGTAGAGCGCCGCCAGCTTGAACACGATGGACTGGGTCAGCACAATGCCCACGCCCATGGCGGAGTTGGTGATGGTGCTCATGATCTTGGGCAGGATGATGTCGCACAAGGTGGTGAGGGCGGCACAGAACAGGTCCAGAAACAGCACGGCCTTATACTTGGAAAGATAAGGCAGAAACCGCCGGATGAGGGCGGCGCTGCTGGCGTGGTGTGCGCCGGGGTCTTTGACTTTTTGCATGATTCCTCTTTCTTTTATTTCTTGGAATAATCTCGTTCGCCGTAAATGGCGGTGCCGATCCGCACGAGGGTGGCCCCCTCGCGGATGGCGTTCTCGTAATCGCCGCTCATCCCCATGGAAAGGGTTTCCATGGCCACGTTCTGGTAGCCCCGCTCCCCGGCCTGCACAAACAGCTTGTACACCTCGGCGAGGTAGCGGCGGTTCTGGGCGTCGTCGTTGTTCACAGGCGGGATGGCCATCAGGCCCTTGACGCGGATGTGCTCCCGGGCGGCGGCAGCGTCCAGCAGGGGCCACAGCTGGGCAGGCGAAACGCCGGACTTCGACTCCTCGCCGCCGATGTTCACCTCCAGCAGCACGTTCTGCACAAGGCCGGCCTTGGCGGCTTCCTTCTCGATGGCGTCCAGCAGATGCTCGCTGTCCACGCTCTGGATAAGGCTGGCGCGGCCCAGCACCTTTTTGATCTTGTTCGTCTGCAAGTGGCCGATGAAATGGCTGGGCTTGCCGCAGTAGGCCCCCGCGTCAAAGTTGGCGCAAAGCTCCTGCACGTGGTTCTCGCCAAACACGTCGATGGGCAGTGCCGCGCTGGCCGCTACCGTCGCGGCGGTGCGGGTCTTGCAGGCGGCACAGAGGTGGACGTCGGCCGGGTCGCGGCCCGCTTCCCGGGCGGCTGCCGCCATTTTTTCGCGGATGGCCCGGACGGCCTCCCGCATTTCGTCAATGGTTTTTTCTGCCATGGTGCTCAATCCTCCTCGGTATAGCGGGCGCGCTCGCCGCCGATCAGCTTGGGGCGGGTGCGGGCGCAGAGAATGTTCGCCTCGCCGATCTTGTTCAGGCTCAGCCGCACGGGCACGGCCACCCGGCGCAGGTGC
>RKCM01000065.1 GCA_014858325.1 Oscillospiraceae bacterium
TATGTCCGCATGGCACTCATCATGACGCTGCTGGGCCTTGCCGACCAGAACGCGCCGCAGGCATAAGGAGGGAATGGAAATGCTGAACATTGATGAAATTCAGAATGGCATCGTCATCGACCACATCAAGGCCGGCACCGCCATCGGCCTGATGGACCTGCTGGGCATCAAGGGCAACCGCACCGCCAGCGTGGCCCTCATCCAGAACGCCCGCTCCCACAAGGCGGAGAGCGGCCGCAAAGACATCATCAAGGTGGAGGGCAATTACAACTGGCTCAACCTGGATGTGCTGGCCTATCTGGACCCCAACATCAGCGTCACCGTCATCGAGAACGGGACGGCCATCAAGAAAGAGAAGCCCCAGCCCCCCAAGCGTCTGGTGAACATCGTGCGGTGCAACAACCCCCGCTGCATCTCCTCCATTGAGGAAGAGTGCGACCAGATCTTTGAGATGAGCTCCAACGGCAAGTATCGCTGCATCTACTGCGAGCAGGAGCTGCAGGTCAAGCCGGAATAAAGTGTAAAAAGATAAGAGGCCGTTCGCCCAGAACAGCCTCTTATTTTTTATACGAAGTCTTCCCGCATGGGGGTGAAGAGATCCAGCAGGACCCCGGCCTCGGTGCAGACACAGCCGTGCTCCACACCGTCCTCCTTCAGGATGGTGTCCCCTGCCCGGACGGTCCGGGTCTCGCCCTCCACCGTAAATTCAAACACGCCCGACACCACGTAGGTGATCTGGGTATGGGGGTGGTGGTGCAGGGCCCCCACAGCGCCCGTTTCAAAGGTGTTTTCCACGCACATCAGGCCGTCGGTATACGCCAGCACTCGGCGGGTAACACCCTCGCCAGCGGGCTGCGGAAGGGCCTCTGCGTGGGGCACCCAGCGCTGTTTCTTCTCGGTCAGCTTCATGTTCCAACCCTCGCTTTTTCTGCCGCCTGTCATGGGCGGCGTTTTTCTTTTAGTATAGCGGGTTTGCGGGGAGATTGCAAGGCAGAGGCTTAAACCGCCCGGATGGGATGACGCAGCACCGTTTTCAGCTTCTCTGGGGCCGTCTTGCGTGGGTCACCCAGGTAGATCTCATGGTGGAAGCGTTCCTTGCTGAAATCCACGGCATAGCCCTGTGCGGCGGCATATTCATCCATCTGGCGCAGGGTCTCGGGCTCGGCGTCGTAAGAGCCAACGTGCATACACTGGACGCAAAGGCCCTCATTGTAAGAGAACAACCGCACCTTGGAGAAGTCCTTTTTCTTCTTCGCCGTGGCTTCCCGCACAGCCCAATCAAACTCTTCCTGCGTCACAAACTCCGGCAGACGGATCATCGCCCACCACTCAAACGTCTCTTTGTGGGCATAGTCCACGCCGTCCACATCGGCCTGCCACCACAGCCCTTCCAGCGGAGGAACTACATACTCGAAGAATCCGGCCATTTTGTGGCTGCCCTTATAGCTCATCTTGATGGTATAAGCCAGCCCATACAGCAGCTCCAGCGCCTGCTGGTACTCCCCTGCTGGGTCGTTGGGGTCGCCTTTGCCCCGCACCGCCACAAAGTTCATGGGCGGCACTGTCACGATGCCTGGCTTTTTCGGCGGTTGGTAGTATTCCTTATACTCTTTCTTGTAGTCAAAAGGCACGGCTGTTGTCCCCCATTTTGTTGTATTTCAGGTCTTAATCTGCTATATTCAGTATAGCATAACAACAAATATTTGTAAACGCACCTGCAACAAAAATTTTCTTGTTTTTGAACTTTCCCATTTATCAGTCAATTTACTGCGATTTTGATTGCTATTTTTACAGATACCTGCTATAATACAAGTAAGAAAGGAGTGGACGAACATGGCATCTGTAGTAAGCGCCATCACCAATACCGTCCCCATCACTCAGTTCAACCGTGGGCTGGCAGGGAAAATTTTCGAGGATGTCAAGCGGAGCGGTGCGAAGGTCGTCATGAAAAACAACGCTGCCGAGTGCGTGCTCCTCTCCCCTGAGGAATATGTGCGGCTGATGGACGAGGTGAACGACGCTCGCCTGCTGGCCGTTGCCACCGAGCGGATGGCCCATTATGACCCTTCCACCCTCATCTCGGAAGAGGAAATGAACCGCCGCCTTGGCGTAACTGCCGCCGACCTCGCTGATTTTGACGAGGTAGACATCGAATGAGCTGGACGCTGGAATATCTCCCCGAAGCTGAAAAAGACCTGAAAGCTCTGGACGGGAGCCAGCGGCTCCTTGTCCTGAAAGCCATCAAGAAAGTTCAGCAGAATCCCCTGCCCGCAGAAGAAAACGGCTACGGCAAAGCTCTGGGCAACCACAACAGCACCAATCTGGCGGGTTTTCTAAAGATCAAACTCCGAGCCTCGGGCCTGCGGGTGGTCTACCAGCTGCGCCGCACCGAGACGGAGATGTTGGTAGTCGTCATTGGCATCCGTGCCGATGAGGAAGTATATGCAATCGCGCAAAAACGAGCGAACAAATACGACCTTCTCGGCTGAAACATCTCCATCAACAGCAAAATCCTCCTGCTCTGCGCCATGCAGAACAAGAGGCTTTCGTTTTTTATCTATTCTCTGAACACGCAAAGAACACGCAAAAAAGAGCCTTCCCACTCTCCGGAATGGGAAGGCTCTTATGAGTTTAACCTTTTGCCTCAGGACAGGCGCGAAGGGTCAAAATCACTCAATGATCTTGCCAACAACGCCGGAACCAACGGTACGGCCACCCTCACGGATAGCGAAACGCAGGCCCTCTTCC
>RKCM01000086.1 GCA_014858325.1 Oscillospiraceae bacterium
TGGGGGATATCGGCGCGGGCACCGGCAGCGTCAGCGTGGAACTGGCCCTCGCCGCGCCCCGGGGCCGGGTGTACGCCGTGGAGTGCAGCCCCGAGGCCTGCGCCCTCATCCGGGCCAACACCGAAAAATTCGGCGTGCGCAACCTTACCCTCGTGGAGGGCACCGCCCCGGCCGCGCTGGAAACTCTGCCCGCCCCGGATGCCGTCTTCATCGGCGGCACCAAGGGGGAGATGGACGCTGTGGTGGCGGCGGCGCTGGCCAAAAATCCCGTCGTCCGTCTGTGCATCTCGGCCATTGCGCTGGAGACCCTCTCCGCCGCCGTCGCCGCCCTCACGGCCCACGGGCGGGAAGCGGAGGTCTGCCAGATCGCCGTCAGCCGTACCAAAGCGGCAGGCAGCCTGCATCTGCTGCTGGCAAACAACCCCGTCTTCCTCATCACGGCCCGCCGCCCGGAGGAAGGCCTATGATCCGATTCCTGCTGGCGGCCCCCCGCTCGGGCAGCGGAAAAACCACCATGGCCTGTGCGCTGCTGGCCTCCCTCCAGCGGCAGGGCCGCACCCCCTGTGCCTTCAAGTGCGGGCCGGATTACATCGACCCCATGTTCCACCGGGCCGTCCTCGGGGTGGAGAGCCGCAACCTCGACCTCTTCTTCTCCTCGCCCGAGACCGTCCGCACCCTCTACGCCCAGGGCGCAGCGGGCCACGGCGCGGCGGTCTGCGAGGGGGCCATGGGCTTCTACGACGGTCTCGGCGGCGTCACCCCAACCGCCAGTGCGTGGCATCTGGCCGATACCCTCGGCCTGCCCGTTTTGCTCGTCCTGCGGCCCAAGGGGGCCAGCCTGACGCTGGCCGCTCTGGTGCAGGGCCTGCAAAATTTCCGAAAGCCTTCCCACATCGCGGGCATTTTGCTCAACGATTGCAAGCCCGCGTTGTACAACATGCTGGCCCCCATGCTGGAAGCCGAGACCGGCCTGCCCGTGCTGGGCTACCTGCCTCCCTTGCCGGAGGCAGCCATCGCCAGCCGCCACCTGGGCCTTTACACGGCGGCGGAGGTGGACGACCTGCAGCAAAAGCTTTCCCTCCTGGCCGATGCGGCGGCGGACACCCTCGATTGGCCCCACCTGCTGGCCCTCTGCGAAGGGCCCGCCCCGGCGGCGCAAACGCGAAACCAAACGCCGCCGCAGGTCAAAATTGCCGTGGCGCAGGACGAAGCGTTCTGCTTTGCCTACGCCGAAACGCTGGAGGCGCTGCAAAGCGCCGGGGCCGAGCCGGTTTTCTTCAGCCCCCTGCAGGATGCCGCCCTGCCGGCGGGCATCGGCGGGCTCTATCTTCCCGGCGGCTACCCGGAACTCCACGCCGCCGCCCTCAGCGCCAACAAAACCATGCTGCAAAGCGTGAAAAATGCCATCGAGAGCGGCCTGCCCACCGCCGCCGAGTGCGGGGGATTCCTCTATTTGGGCCAAACGCTGGAAGACAGTGCGGGCAAGTCGTACCCCATGGCGGGCGTCCTGCCCGGGCAGGGGGTCCGGGTGGGGCGGCTGGTCCGCTTTGGCTACGCCGCCCTCACCGCCAAAGCCGACAGCATGCTGCTCCAAAAGGGCGAAAGCCTCCCCGTCCATGAGTTCCACCACTGGGACTCCACCGCCAACGGCGCGGACTTCACCGCCGCAAAATCCAACGGGAAAACCTGGGACTGCGGCTTTGCAAACGAGCATTTCTATGCGGGCTTCCCGCATTTGTATTGGGCCGGCACGCCCCTGCCCCAGCGCTTTGCGGCGGCCGCCCGGCGATATCACGAGGAAAAATTATGACGGAAACCGAACTCAAGGCCCTCTGCGGGGCCATCACCCCCCCGGACGAAGCTGCCCGGGCGGCGGCCCACGCCCACTGGGCCAGCCTTGCCAAGCCTCTCGGGGGCCTTGGCGCACTGGAAACCATGCTGGAAGACGCCGCCGCCCTCACGGGCAGCGCGGCATTGGACTTCAGCAAGCGGGCCGTCCTGGTCCTCTGTGCGGACAACGGCGTGGTGGCCCAGGGCGTCAGCCAGACGGACAGCAGCGTTACCCGCGCCGTGGCCCAAAACCTTGCCGCCCGCCGCACCAGCGTCTGCCAGATGGCCCGCACGGCCCACTGTCAGGTGGTGCCCGTGGATCTGGGCATGGCAGGCCCCCAAGTGCCCGGCGTGCTGGACTGCCGCATTGCCGATGGCACGCAGGACTTCACCTGCGGCCCGGCCATGTCCCGCGTCGAGGCCGTGGAAGCCATCGGCAAAGGCGTGGCGCTGGTCCGCGCCCAAAAAGCAAAGGGGAGCCGCCTGCTGGCCACGGGGGAGATGGGCATCGGCAACACCACCACCTCCAGCGCCGTGGCGGCGGTGCTGCTGGGGCAGCCCGTCTCCCTCATGACAGGCCGGGGCGCGGGCCTCTCGGACGCAGGCCTTGCCCGCAAGATCGCCGCCATTGAGACCGGCATTGCCGTCAATGCGCCCGACCCCGCCGACCCGCTGGACGTCCTCGCCAAATTGGGCGGCTTTGACATCGCGGGCCTCTGCGGCGTCTTCCTCGGCGGCGCGGCCGAGGGGGTGCCCGTGCTGATGGATGGCTTCATCAGCGGCGTTGCGGCCCTGTGCGCCGTGCGGCTCTGCCCGGCGGCGGCCAAGGCCGTCTTCGCCAGCCACTGCTCCACCGAGCCCGCTGCCCGCCTTGTGCTGGATGCGCTGGGCAAGGCCCCCCTCCTCACGGCGGGCC
>RKCM01000108.1 GCA_014858325.1 Oscillospiraceae bacterium
GCGCTGGTGAGGACAGCGCTGCTGGCGGGCGTTGTGCGGCCCGTTTTGGAGGAAGCCTTCTACCGGGGCCTCGTGCAGCGGCTTTTGGAGAGGCTGGCCGGGCCGCGCTGGGCGCTGGCCGGGCAGGCAGTGGTGTTCGGCCTTGCCCACGGCACGGTGCCGCAGAAGCTGTACGGCTTTGCCATGGGCCTTGTACTGGGCGATTGTGCCGAGAAGACGGGCCGGGTCTGGCCCGGGGCGGTGCTGCATAGTATCAATAACTGGATCGTGTTGGCCGGGTGTCTGGCCGGGAGGGGCGTATGACCGATTATGAGCTGATGGGCGCGGCGCTGGCGGAAGCCGAGAAAGCCGCCGCGCTGGGCGAGGTGCCCGTGGGGGCCGTGGTGGCGAAGGACGGCGAGATCGTAGCCGCCGCCCACAACACCCGAGAGACCGAGAAAAACGCCCTCCACCACGCGGAGCTGCTGGCCATCGATGCAGCCTGCAAAAAGCTGGGGGGCTGGCGGCTGTGGCAGTGCGAGCTGTTCGTGACGCTGGAGCCCTGCCCCATGTGCAGCGGGGCCATCCTCAACAGCCGCATCCGGCGGGTGGTGTACGGCGCGGCAGACACCAAGGCGGGCTGCTGCGGCTCGGTGACGGACCTGTTTGCCCTGCCCTTCAACCACCACCCGGTGGTGGAGAGCGGCCTGCGGGCCGAGGAGGCGGAGGCCCTTTTGCAGACGTTTTTCCGCCAGCTGCGGGAAAAACTAGCCGCGAGACCCCGCTGGAAACCGCCGGTCCGAGGCTGAAACGGCCCTCCATGGGCCCAAAACGATGAAAAAGTGGGAACTGCGTGAAAAAAGCACGGGTTTCCACTTTCTTTTTTCGCCAATTTGTGATATATTATTCAATGGTAACTTGTCGAAACCACGCGCACACGCTCCTGGGCACGCCGCAGGACCGGCCTTGACCGGGATGATGACGCAGAGCGCTGAGCCGGGAGGCGCATGGGCGGCAGCACACCCCCTGCCGGGCCGGAAAATGGCCCCGCAGAGAACAAGCGACAGGAGGGTTTGACTCTTGTACGACGACGAATTTGAATTGACGTTCGATCTGGCGGAAGACGACGCCGACACGGTGAAGCTGCCGGGCAAGCCCCTGCAGCCCGCGCCGGAGGCCCCCGAGAAAGCAGCGGACGCAGAGAAAGCAGCGGACGCAGAGCTGCCCGCAGAGGAGCCGACCATCGTGCTGGGGGCGCTGAAGCAGACCCTGGCACCGGCTGTGGAGAGGGAACCAGAGCCGGAGGCGGCCCCGGAGCCCAAAGCGCCGGAGCCCGAAGCGCCGACTGGAAACGGCCGGTGCGTCCTCATCTCGGGGGGCGACCGGGGCATCGGTGCGGCGGCGGCGCAGGCGTTCTACGCGGCGGGCTACCGGGTGGCGGTGCTCTACCACCAGAACGCCGAGGCGGCTGCAAGGCTGGAAAAGGCGCTGCCGGGCTGCACCGTCGTCCAGTGCGACGTGGCCAGCCGGGCCAGCTGTGAGCTGGCCTTCCACACCGTGGAGCAGGCGCTGGGCCATGTGGATGTGCTGGTGTGCAATGCGGGCATCGCCCAGCAGAAGCTGTTCACCGACATCACCCCCGAGGAGTGGCAGCGGATGCTGGACGTGAACCTTTCCGGCGCGTTCCACCTGTGCCAGCTGGCCCTGCCCGGGATGATCCACCGCAAGGCGGGCCGCATCCTGACGGTGAGCAGCATGTGGGGCCAGACCGGCGGCAGCTGCGAAGTACATTATTCGGCCGCCAAGGCGGGCCTCATCGGCCTGACCAAAGCGCTGGCCAAAGAGGAAGGCCCCAGCGGCGTCACGGTGAACTGCGTGGCCCCGGGGGTCATCGATACCGACATGATGGCGGCCTTTACCGCCGAGGATAAAGCGGCGCTGGCCGAGGAGACCCCGGTGGGGCGGCTGGGCAGCGCGGCGGAGGTGGCGGCACTGCTGGTCTATCTGGCCGGAGAAAACGCCGGTTACATCACCGGGCAGGTGTTCGGGGTGAACGGCGGCCTGGTGATCTGATGCAGCAGGGCCGAAACACGAAGACAATAGCACCCCGCAAGGGGTTTCCCCAGAGTGAAAAGGAGAGAGCGAAATGGGCATGACTTTGAAGGAACTGTTGACAAAAGGCGAGGGCACCCTGTCGGCACAGGAGGCCAAAAATCTGGCCGCACAGTGCAGAATGGATGTGGAAACGCTCTATACCCTGCTGGAAGAGCGGGGCATCAAAGTCCTGGACAATGCCGATGAGGCAGACACCACTCTGGATGTGGACAGCATCATGGCCGAGGTGGAAAACGCCGAGAACAACAGCGACGAGATGGGCCTGGGGGACGACGGCGAGGAAGACGCCGCCGAGGAGAACCCTGCCGATCTGAAAGCCGCCATGGATGAGCTGCTGGACGACCCCGTGAAGAACTACCTCAAGCAGATCGGCCAGATCCCGCTGCTGAGTGCCGAGCAGGAGGTGGAGCTGAGCCGCCGCATCCATGCCGGCGCCGAGGCCGCCCACATCCTGCAGGCCGACCGCCAGAAGTACGGTGCGCCCGAGTACATCAAGAAGAACAGCGCCCGCTTCTCGTTTGAGGAAGACGAGAACAGCCGCAGCTACACCGAGGACATCGACGAAGAGGGCAGCGAGAAATCCAGCGAGGACGCCGAGGAAAGGGCGGCTGAGGAGGAGGCCATGGAGGCTGTGGAGAACGGCCCCCTG
>RKCM01000075.1 GCA_014858325.1 Oscillospiraceae bacterium
GTCTGCTTCGCAGACACCTCTCCCAAAGGGAGAGGCAAGCCTTGGCTCCCCCTTTGGGGGAGCTGGCAAAGCCGCAGGCTTTGACTGAGAGGGCAAGCAACTTTTGATAGGGAGGAATGCAGATGGCGACCATCCGCCGCAAGCGCAGCGAGCGCTTTTCCATCCTGCAGCGGGACCCCGGCCCCTGGCCGAAAATGCTGCTGCAGTGGCTGGCGACGCTGGCCATCATCGTGCTGTTTGGCATGGTGATGCTCTTCAGCGCCAGCTACACCACGGGCTATCTCCGCTTTAAGGATAGCCTCCACTTTATGCGCAGTCAGGTGCTCTGCCTTGGCATCGGGTTTGTCATCCTGGTCCTGTTCTCCTATGTGGACCACCGCTTTCTGCGCAAGATGGTCTGGCCGGGGTATGCGGTCAGTCTGGCGCTGCTGGTGCTGGTGCTCTTCAGCGAGCCGCTCAACGGCTGCCGCCGCTGGATCAGCATCGGCGGGCAGACGGTGCAGGTCTCGGAGATCGCAAAGTTTGAGATGATCCTGCTCACAGCCCACCTTGCGGCCAAAGCGCCGCGGCTGGAAAAGCTGGACCCGAACACCAAGCGCAAGCTGCCGCTCAATGTTTGGCTCTACCAGCGGCTGGTGCGGGAGCTCATCGTGCCGCTGCTGCCGCTGCTGCCCGTTCTGGTGCTGCTGGTGCTGGAGCCCCACATGTCCGGCATCGTGCTCACCACGGCCATTGTAGGCACCATCCTGCTGCTGGGCGGCAGCGGCGGGATCATCACCTGGGGCTGTGCGGGGGCGGGCATCGTCCTGCTGAAGGAGATTTTGGGCCACATCGATTCCATCCCCTACCTGCAGAGCCGTCTGGACGGCTGGACGCAGGACCTCTCCAAGATGACGGACCAGACGCTGCAGAGCCTGTACGCCATCGGCTCCGGGGGGCTTACGGGCCTGGGCCTTGGCAACAGCATCGAAAAGCAGCTCTGGCTGCCCGAGAGCAACAACGATTTCATCTTTTCCGTCGTCTGCGAGGAGCTGGGCTTTGTGGGGGCGGTGCTGGTCATCCTGCTGTTTGTGGCCTTTCTGGTGCAGGGGCTCTGGCTGGCCTTCCACGCCGAGAACCGCTTCTGCACGCTGGTGGGCATCGGCATCATGGCCCAGATCGCCTGGCAGGTGTTCTGCAACATCGCCGTCGTCACCAACACTCTGCCCAACACCGGCATCTCCCTGCCCTTCTTCTCGTCGGGCGGCACCAGCCTGATTTTGCTGCTGGCGGAGATGGGCGTCATGGTCAACATCGGCCGCAATGGCGAGCGTGCCCGGCTGGAACGGGAAAACATCCACAACCTGCGCGAAGAACAGCGCAGAGCCAAAACCATCGTGCTGGATACGGCACGCAGCGCCCCGCCGGAGCGCTGAACCCACTGTGATTTTTTAGGAGGAACGATCCATGCGTGTACTCATTGCTGCCGGCGGCACTGCCGGACACATCAACCCGGCGCTGGCCATTGCCGGTGCCCTCAAAAAAGCGGACCCCACCGCCGACATCCACTTTGCGGGCCGGAAGGAGGGCATGGAATACCGCCTTGTTACCCAGGCGGGCTACCCCTTCCACCACATTGAGATCACCGGTTTTCAGCGGCATCTGAGCCTGAACAACATCCGGCGGAACCTGATCACCCTGTGGAACCTGGCCCTCTCGGGCCCCAAGGCCAAACGGATGATGCGGGAGCTCAAGCCCGATCTCGTCATCGGCTGCGGCGGCTACGTTTCCGGCCCGGTGGTGCGCTGTGCGGCAAAGCAGGGCATCAAGACCGCCATCCACGAGCAGAACGCCTTCCCCGGTGTGACCAACAAGCTGCTGGCCCCGGATGTGGACATCGTGTTTGCCGCTGTGCCAGCCGCTGTGGAAAAGCTGGGCGCGCCCGAAAAGACCATGGTGGTGGGCAACCCCGTCCGCCCCGAGGTGTTTGCGCAGCTGCCAAACCGCGAGGCCATCCGCAAGGAGCTGGGTGCGGGCGACCGCACCGTCATCCTCTCCTTCGGCGGCAGTCTCGGTGCCCGCCGTGTCAACGAGGTGGTGGCCGACCTGTGTGCATGGGAGCAGAAGAACGCAAAACCCGTGCTGCACCTCCACGCCACCGGCCAGTACGGCGTGCAGCTGTTCCAAGATCTGGAAAAGACGAAGGGCTTTGCCCCCGGCGAGAGCCTCGTGGTGAAAGAGTACATCCACAATATGCCGGAGCTGCTGGCAGCGGCCGATCTGGTCATCAGCCGGGCCGGTGCGCTGACGCTGGCCGAGCTGGAGGCCGTGGGCCGTGCCGCAGTGCTCATCCCCAGCCCCAACGTGGCTGAAAACCACCAGTATTATAATGCGCTGGAATTACAAAAAGTCGGCGCAGGCGTGGTGATTGAGGAGAAGGACCTGACAGGGGAGAAGCTCATCTCCACTGTCGCCGACCTGCTGGCCGAGCCCGGCAAGCTGGCTGCCATGGGCCGGAACGCCCGGAAACTCTCGGTGGACGACAGCCTCGACCGCATTGCGGCCGCGCTGCTCAAGCTGGTCCACACCCCGTGATTGCAACCCGGGGCGATCTGTGATAAAATCGACCCAGAAAATTCGACTGGAAAAGGAGGGAGCGCCGCATGACACAGGACCGCAGACGGAGGGACAGCACACGCCGCAGCCCGGGCAGCGGC
>RKCM01000009.1 GCA_014858325.1 Oscillospiraceae bacterium
ATGATCTTTGCACGCTCAGAGACGTACTTACGCAGACGGGGCACGTCCTTGTAATCGATGGTGTCGATGCGATCGACACAGAAGCTGCAAACCTTCTTGCGGCCGCGGCGGATGGGGCGCGCGGGGCGAGAGCCTTCGGTTCTTTCAAAAGCCATTGCTTATTACCTCCTGTTGGATTTTTTCACGGTAGATCGTGTCAGATGTCAGAACGGCAGGTCGTCGCTGTCGTCGATGACGGCGAAATCATCTGCATTGCCGGCAGAGTAGCTGGGAGCAGCCTCCACAGCAGCCGGGCGGGCAGGGGCCTGGTTCTGGTAGGACGGAGCAGCGTTCTGATAGCTGCCCGCGCCCTGATTGCTGCCATTGGAATTTTTGGGCCCTGCAAAGCTGATGTTGTTGGCAACCACTTCCACAGCGGTACGGTTGTTTCCGTTCTTATCCTGATACTGGCGGGTCTGCAAAGAGCCTTCAATGGCAATGAGACTGCCTTTCTGGAAATACTTGGAGACAAACTCGGCCTGCTGGCGCCATGCGACGATGTCGATAAAATCGGCCTGCCGCTGCTCGCCCTGGCGGGCAAAGTTGCGGTCGCACGCAATGCGGAAGCTGACCACATTGATGCCGCTCTGGGTGGTGCGGAGCTCCGGGTCGGCCACAAGGCGGCCCATGATGGCTACAACATTCAACATAAGATGGACTCCTTTTTCGTCACGAAAAGATTACTCCTCGTGGGCAACGATCAGGCTGCGCATGACGCCCTCGGTGATCTTGTACACACGGTCCAGCTCAGCGGGGAAGCTGGGCTCGCTGGTGAAGTTGATCACGGTGTAGACGCCCTCCTCCTCGTCGTTGATGGGGTAGGCCAGACGGCGCTTGCCCCACTCGTCGATGGAATCGATCGTACCGTTAGCCTCGATCAGGGACTTGAACTTACCGACCAGAGCGGAAGTAGCCTCCTCGTCGAGAGCGGCGCTGGTAATCAGCATGGTTTCGTACTTTGCCATTTTGTAGCACCTCCTTTTGGACTTGAGGGCCTCGGGGTCCCGAGGCCAAGGGTACACAGCAGCGCGGCGTCGCGGTGCTGTGCGGCGTGTCTGTTCAGACAGCAACTTATTATAGCAAGCGTTGGGCAAATTGTCAAGGGCTTTGCCGGAACTTTTTTTGCGAAAAAGGGATTAGAGCGAAATAGTCTGTTTCTTGCCGAAATTGTCTTTATTTTAACAAGGAAAAGTGATAAGATATAGGAACGGATGGGAAATACTCTTATCGACCCGGCTGCCTGTGGCGGCGCGGCGCCGCAGACCTGCCTGAACAGGACAGGCCGGAAATTATCAGAATTATGGAAAGAAGGCAAACGAAATGTACTCAGTTTTCCGCAACCTTGCCATCATCATGCTCAGCGCCAAGTTTTTCGGGCTGGTAGCCCGCAAGCTGCGCGCGCCGCAGGTGGTGGGCGAGATCATCGCGGGCCTGCTCATCGGCCCCTGTCTTTTGGGGCTGGTGCACACCAGCGATACCATTGAGATCTTTGCCGAGATCGGCGTGGTGCTGCTGATGTTCACCACCGGCCTTGGCACCAACCTGCAGGAGCTGCTCAAGGCAGGCCCCATCGCCACCCTCATCGCTTGCATCGGCGTGGCGGTGCCGCTGGCGGGCGGCACCGCGCTGTACGGCGCGTTCTACGGCTTTGGGGCCGTGGGCAGCCCGGAGTTCTATAAGGCCCTCTTCATCGGCACCATCATGACGGCCACCAGCGTGTCCATTACGGTGGCCACGCTGCAGGAGCTGGGGCACCTGAAAAGCTTCCTCGGCACCACCATCGTCAGTGCGGCAGTCATCGACGACGTCATCGGCATCGTGGTCCTCACCTGTGTGCTGGGGGCAAGCTCCGGCACCGGCACGGGGCTGGGCAAAGTGCTGCTGAACACCGTCCTCTTCTTCGTGGTGGCCGTGGTCATCGGCTTTGCCGCCCACAAGGCCATGCTCTGGCTGGACCGCCGCAACCCCCACACCCAGCGCATCACCATCGTCAGCATGGCGCTCTGCTTTGCCATGGCCTACATTGCCGAGCGGTATTTCGGCATTGCCGATATCACGGGCGCGTACATCGCGGGCATCGTGCTCTGCTCCATGAACGACGCCTCCTATGTGGAGCGCCGGGTGGACATCAGCAACTACACCCTGTTTGCCCCGGTCTTCTTCGCCAGTATCGGCCTGAAGACCGACATCAGCGGCCTGACGCCGGCCATCCTGCTGTTCAGCCTCTGCTTTGTGGTGGTGGCCCTCATCACCAAGATCATCGGCTGCGGGCTGGCGGCCAAGCTCTGCCGCTTCCACTGGGGCGATTCCCTCAAGGTGGGTGTGGGCATGATGACCCGCGGCGAGGTGGCCCTGATCGTGGCCCAGAAGGGCCTGGAAGTAGGCGTGGTGGATTCGGTGTACTTCACCGCCGTCATCCTTCTCATCGTCGTCTCCTCCGTCCTCACCCCGCTGATGCTCAAAGTCCTCTTCACCAAAATGCCCCCGCAGCCCCATCCCAGCCAGGCGGCATAAGCCCTTTGACCGCGTAAAAGTTTTCCACAGGCCCTTTTGGCAGTTTGACTGCTGAGAGGGTCTTTTTTTCGTGCAAAAAACACGCAATTGCTCATTTTTCGATATTTTCTACAAAAATATTGACTTCATGGGGGGG
>RKCM01000057.1 GCA_014858325.1 Oscillospiraceae bacterium
GGCGAGGGCACCGGGGCCGTGGCCGCCATTCCCCTGTGGGATATGGCACTGGCTGTTTACCAGAACTGCTACTCCTTCGCCGAGGGGGGCATCGCCGCCTACACGCCCCAGGGCGGCGCGGGATGCTGACCCTCGTGGTGGGCGGCGCGGCCAGCGGCAAGAGCGAATATGCCGAGAGCCTTGTGCTGAAGACCCCGCTGCCGCGCGTGTATCTCGCCACCATGCAGGTGTGGGATGCCGAGTGCGCCGCCCGGGTGGAAAAACATCGGCGGATGCGGGCGCAAAAGCAGTTTGAGACGGTGGAGTGCCCGCGGACCCTCGGTTCTGTCAATCTGCCCGCCCGGGGCACGGCCCTGCTGGAAGACCTGGGCAACCTCACCGCCAACGAGCTGTACAGCCCCGAAGGGGCCGGGCCGCGCACGGCAGAAGCCGTCCTGCGGGACGTGGAAAATATCGCGTCCCAGTGCGAAAACCTCGTCATCGTGTCCAACGAGGTCTTCAGCGGCGGGGCGGATTACGCGGGCGACACCGGCCAGTACCTGCGCGCCTTCGCTCAGATCAACAACGCCGTCGCCGCCCGGGCGGATAACGTCTGCCGGGTGGTCTGCGGCATCCCCGTCTATTACAAAGGAGGCGAACCGACGTGATCCCTCTCAAACTTCTTGGGCAGACGATAGCCGTCGCCTTTGCCATGTTCTCGGCCCTGCCCATGCCGCAGTTTGGCTGGAACGAAAAAAATATGCGGTACGCCCTCTGCGCCTTCCCCCTCATCGGGGTGGTCATTGGGGCGCTGTGGTCGCTCTGCGGGGCCCTGCCCCTGCCGGATGCCGTCCACACCATGGGCTATTGCCTCATCCCGGTGGCCGTCACGGGCGGCATCCATCTGGACGGCTACGCCGATACCTCGGACGCCCTTTCCAGCTATGGCGACAAAGAAAAAAAGCTCGAAATTTTGAAGGACCCCCGCTGCGGTGCCTTCGCGGTCATCCGCCTGTGCAGCTACTTTGCGGCCTACCTGTGCCTGTCCGCCTGCATCCGCTTCACGCCCCGGGTGGGCCTGTGCTGGACATTGGCCCTTGTGCTGGAGCGCTGCCTTTCCGGCTATGCGGTGGCTTCGTTCCCCATGGCCAAAAACACGGGCCTTGCCCACACCTTCGCCACGGCGGCAGACCGGGAGCGGGTCAAAAACATCCTGCGCGGGGCCACCGTGGTCCTCACGGCCATGCTCACCTATTGGGGCGGGCTGGCGCTGGCCGCCGCTGCCTTTGGGGTGCTGGTGCACTACCGCTTTGTGGCCGAACACCAATTCGGCGGCATCACGGGCGATCTGGCCGGCTGGTTTTTGCAGCGGGCCGAGCTGTGGATGCTGGCCGCCCTCGCGGCCTGCCAGTGGGGAGGAGTGCTGTAAATGCTGTTTGTCACCGGGCCGCTCTACAGCGGCAAGCGCACCTTTGCGCAGCAGTTTCCCGGCCGCCGCATCGCCGATGTGCAAGCTCTCGCGGCCCAATGCGAAGATCTGACCAAACTGGCGGACGATCTGGCTGCCGGCTACGATATCATCCTCGCCACCGAGGTGGGCGGCGGGGTCGTCCCGATGGATGCCGCAGAGCGCGCCGCGCGGGAAGCGGCGGGCCGCCTTGCCTGCCTGCTGGCCGCCCGCGCCGATTGCGTGGTGCAGCTGTTCTGCGGCATCCCCACGGTTTTGAAAGGAGAACTTCCGAAATGCTGATCTATCTGCTCCGCCATGGCCTGACGGAATACAACGCCCAAAAACGCTATCAGGGCCAGCGAGATATCCCCCTCTCGCCCGAGGGCCTTGCCCAGCTGTGCCGGGCCGATTTTGACCCCGACGTCGTCTACATCACCCCCTTGCAGCGCACCCGCCAGACGGCGGAGGTGCTCTTCCCCACGGCCAAGCTCGTGGTGGTGAAGGATCTGCAGGAGATGTGCTTCGGCAGCTTTGAGGGCCGCAATTTCATTGAGATGGAGCACGACCCGGAGTATCAGGCCTGGGTGATGGCCAACTGCGAGACCGACTGCCCCGACGGCGAGCGGAAGGACGATTTTTCCAACCGTATCTGCGCGGCCTTCTCGAAGCTTGTGGACGAAGCGCTGGCCGCAGGCAAAGAGCGGCTGGTCATCCTCGCCCACGGCGGCACTCAGATGGCCGCCATGGAGCGGTACGCCGTGCCCCATCAGGACTACTATCGATGGTGCGGCCCCAACGCGGGCGGCTACGTCCTCGATGCCGCCCAGTGGCCGGAAAAACAGATCCTCACCGTTGTAAAAACGGTGCAGTATACAAAGAGTGGGCCGGAGGAGAGCCGATGATGACGGTTTGGGCCGTGGTGGGCGGCTTTGTGCTGGACGCCCTCTTTGGCGACCCGGCATGGCTGCCTCACCCGGTGGTCTTCATGGGCAAGGCCATCGCCCGGCTGGAGGGCTTTCTGCGCCCCCGCCTGCCCAAAACGCCCAAAGGCGAAGTGCTGGGCGGGGCCATCGTGGCCTTCTGCCTGCCCGTGGGCACCCTGCTCTTCACCGGGACGGTCTGCCGGGGGGCGGCGCGGCTCCACCCGCTGCTGGGGCTGGCCGTCCAAATGTTCTGGTGCGCACAGGCGCTGGCAGCCCGGGGCCTTGTGCAGGAGAGCACCAACGTTTATAAAGA
>RKCM01000084.1 GCA_014858325.1 Oscillospiraceae bacterium
CCAGGAACTTCTTGTAGCCCTCGGCAAAGTCGTGGGCCTTCTGCTTCACATCGGCGTCCTTATCGGCGACGTAAGCGGGCTTATAGAGCAGCTTTTCGGCCAGCTGCTGGGTCGGAGTTTTTTCTGCCATAGAATTCTCCTGCCTTTCTGTTTTCTATCCTAAAATATTCAAATCCGGCGGAGCTCCGTCGGCTTTGTCGGTTCAGTTTTTGGCGTACAGGCGCTTGTAAACGCCGTAGCACGCCGTGATCTTTTCCACATAGTGGTGCATTTGGTTGTAAGGGAAGCCCCGCAGCGTCAGCCCATCGGGGGAGTGTTCTTCCATCTGCAGCAGAGCGTCCACCGTTCCCCACCCGCTGTGGTAGGCGGCAGCGGCCGTTGCCACATCGCCGTGGTAGCGCTCCAGACACAGGTGCAGGTAGTAGCACCCAAAGCGGATGCTGACGTCGGGGTCGTAGAGGTCACCGAAGGAAACCTCCTCCCCCAAGCCCAACTTACTGCGGAGCCAGAGAAACGTCTCCTCCGTCATCTGCATCAGCCCCCGGGCGTCCACGGAAGAGGTCGCATCCGGGTCAAAGCCGCTCTCGGTGCGGATGAAGGCGTCCACCAGCAGCGGGTCGAGGTCGTATTCCGCCGCCCACTTTGTCACGAGGGCATCGTATTTGCGGGGGTAGAGGGTGCGTTCCACCCGGTTGCGGATGGGCGGCAGCGCCAGCAGGCCCATGACCAGAGCGAAGAGCACCACCAGCGTTTTCATGAGTTTTTTCAAGGTCGGCGCTCCACCCCGTCTTTCCCGGCCAGCAGCGCATCACAAAGGGCTGCCGCCGCTGTTTCCAGCGCGGCGAGGGGCCCATCGTTGCGCAGGATGTAGTCCGCATGGGCCAGCAGTTCCGCTTCCGGCGTCTGGGCGTTGAGGCGGCGGGCTGCCATCTCGGGCGAGATGCCGTCCCGGGCCGCAATGCGGGCCACGCTGGTCTCAAACGGTGCCGTCACGACGGCCAGCTGATCGCACTCGTCCTCGGCGGCGCTGCCCACGATGACCGCGCCATCCAGCACAAAAAGGGGCGCGCCGGCCCGCCGGGCGGCTTCCTTGGCGGCCCGGATGCGGCGTAGGATCTCCGGGTGGGTCAACGCATCGAGAGCCGCTTTGCCCTCGGGCGATGCAAACGCCCGGTCCGCCAGCAGATGGCGGTCGAGGGTGCCGTCCTCCCGGATGATGTCCGCCCCGAACCGCGCCGCCAATTGCGGCAGCAGCGGTGAGCCGGGCAGCAGCATCTCCCGGGAGCACTGGTCGGCGTCCACAAGGGGCACGCCTTTGGAAGAGAAGATCGCGGTCACAGTGGATTTTCCGCATCCGCTGCGGCCGGTAATGCCCAATGTTATCATAGCTTGATCACCCGGAAAGCGGCCGCCCGGATGAGGCGGTTATAAACGGCCATGGAAAGGCCGTCCTTGCGGGGGCAGCGGGCGTACACGATGGCGTCGCCCTGTTCGTCCAGCGCCCGCAGGCTGCGGAAGATGTGCCGGGCCTGGTCGGCACCGTCGCCCTCGCGGCCGTACTCCACGCAGGGCACGCCCAGTTTTTCGGCCTCGCCGGTAAAGCACAGGCAGCTGGGGTTCTGGTCGGCGTGGGCGTCCACATAGGCTTTGAACTGCTCGAACGTGCCGTCCAGCAGGGTCACGTCCGCCTTGGGGGCGTAGTGCTTATACTTCATGCCGGGGCTGCGGACCACCGCACCCTCGGGCAGCTTTTCGAGGATGGCCTTGGAGACCTCCACTTCTTCGCCCAGCGCCCGCTCCAGATCCTCCAGCGTGATGTGGCCGGGGCGGAACAGGGTGGGCTTCTCGCCCACCACAGAGACGACGGTGGACTCCACGCCCCAGTCGCACTCGCCGCCGTCCAGGATCAGCGGCAGGCGGCCATCCATATCCGTGAAGACGTCCTGCGCGTTGGTGGGGCTGGGTTTGCCGGAGAGATTGGCCGAGGGGGCTGCAAAGGCACAGCCGCTCTGCTGGATGACCGCCCGGGCCACGGGGTGGCTGGGCATCCGAATGCCAACCGTATCCAGACCCGCGCAGCACTCCGCCGCCACCTCCGGGCCGCGGGGCATGATGATGGTGAGCGGGCCGGGGCAGAAAGCCGCCATCAGCAGCTGGGCGCGCTCTGGCACCTCGCTGACAAGGCCGGGCAGCATCTCCGGGCCGGTCACGTGGACGATGAGGGGGTTATCCTGGGGGCGGCCCTTGGCCACAAAAATGCTTCGGACGGCTTCCCCGTTCCGGGCGTCGGCGGCAATGCCGTACACCGTCTCGGTGGGCAGGGCCACCAGTTTCCCCTCTTTCAAAAGGGCGGCGGCCTTGGCGATGCCGGCCTCGTCGGCGGGCAGGACTTCGGTTTTGAGTGTTTCGTTTTCCATACGATTCATCGTTCTTTCTTTGTGTAAAGTATCTCTGCTTTACAGATTATTTCTTCGCAGATGCGTCAAGGATTTTTTTCGAGATTTTTCAGTTTTTCCGCCTGTTCGTGGGTGGCGAGGGCGTCGATGATCTCCTCCAAATTGCCATCCATGATCTTATCCAGATTGTGGACGGTAAGGCCGATGCGGTGGTCGGTGC
>RKCM01000170.1 GCA_014858325.1 Oscillospiraceae bacterium
CGGCGGGGCGGGACTTGCCCTCTGCGGGGCCGACCCCGCCCTTGCGCTGGCCGCCGTGAGCCTTGGCTGCGGGACGGCTTCCGCTGCCCTGCTGGCCCCGGGCCGGAGGATCGAGGGCACGGCTGCCTACGCGGGCGGGTGTCTGCTGGGGGCCCTCTGCGTCCAGCCGCCCGGAGAGGCCTTTGGCGTCCTTCTCAGCGCGGGCGTCGGGGTGGGGGCGGTCTGGCTCCTGCCCAAGGCGTGGTGCGCCCCTGTGGGCCCCGAAGACGCCCCTGCCGACACGCCGCAGGAGGAGCGGCCCCGGCTCTCCACGGCTGCCACCCGGCTGGAAGCCGTGGCCGAGAGCCTTTCCTCGCTGGCGGAGACGGTCAACGACGTCTATCACGCATTTCCCCGGCGGTGCGAGAGCTTCCGCTGGGTCATCGACAACACCCACGATACCCTCTGCTTCAACTGCGGGCGGCGTGAAGAATGCTGGAAGCAGGAGTACGCCGTCGTGCTGGAGGGGCTGGAAGCGCTGCGCCCGGTACTGGAGCAGCAGGGGTGCGTGGCCCCTGCCGACCTGCCGGGCCAGCTGGTGCGGTGCATCCACCCGGCGGCCCTCTGCGCGGCGGTAACAAGATCCTTCGCACTCTACCGCAGCCGGAAAGAGGCCTTCGTCCACGCCGAGGCCATGCGCACCGCCCTCACCGAGCAGTACAGCGCCGTGGCCGATGCGCTGGGGGTCTTGAGCGAGCAGCTGGGCCGCCCCGGTCAGCCGGAACCCTATAAATCGGGCCGGGTGGCGGCGTTCTTCACCTCGCTGGGGACGCCGCCGCTGGAGTGTGCGGTCACGCTGGACGATCTGGGCCGCACCCGGGCGGCGGTGACTCTGCCCCGCACCCGGTTCCAGCCCGCCGAGCTGGATGCGCTGGCCAAGGAGGTGGGCGGGCTTTGCCGCCGCCCGCTGGAAACCCCGCAGGTGCTCTCCTGCAAAGGGATGACCACCCTGCTGTTCTGCGAGAAGCCTGCCCTCCGGGCCGTGTTTGGGGCGGCGGGCGCGGCAGCGCGGGGCGGCATCTCGGGCGATGCGGTGCAGCAGTTCTGCAGCCCGGCCGCAGCCCAGATGATCCTGTGCGACGGCATGGGCACCGGCCGCCCGGCCGCCGTGGACGGCAACCTGGCCGCAGAGCTCACGGCCCGGCTGCTGAAGGCGGGCTTCACGGCGGAGCTGGCCGCCCGCCTTGTCAACGTGGCGCTGGCCCTGAAAAGCGACGAGGAGAGCGGCGCGACGCTGGACCTCATCAGCGTGGACCTCTACACCGGCACGGCCCGGCTCTTCAAGGCGGGGGCTGCGCCGGGGTTCCTGGTGCATGGGGGCCGGGCCCGGGCGGTGGGCGACGCCAGCCTGCCCATGGGCATTTTGGGCGGGGTGAACGGCCAGAGCCGGATGGTCCACCTTGCGGCGGGGGATTATGCCGTTCTGGTCTCGGACGGCCTGCTGGTGGACGGCCCCGGCTGGGTGATGAAGCAGCTGGAGCTGTCCGCCGCTGCCGGCGATGCGCCGGACAAGCTGGCAAGCATTCTGGTAGAGACGGCCCGAGCCCGGGCGGAGAAAGCGGGCAGGCCGGACGACATCACTGCTGCCGTGCTGCGGCTGGAAACATGTTGAAATGTTCACAGGTGAGGGATATAATAAAGCAAAACCTCTCAGTTAATGCTTCGCATTGCCAGCTCCCCTGATAGGGGAGCCAAGACGAGCGTGGAGGATATGCTATGATCAACATTCGAGTTTCCGGCGACGGTACGGGCGATTTTGTCACCATTGCCGAGGCACTGCTGGCCGTGCCCTACGACTGCGAGGCCGTGATCGAGATCGGCCCCGGTGTCTACCGGGAAAAGCTCTTTGCCGAAAAGCGCCGCCTGACCCTGCGGGGGGCCGGGGCTGACCGCACCCGCATCGTCTGGGGCGACGGCGGCAAACTGCCCCATCCGGACGGCCGCCCCACCCATACCTTCCGCAGCTACACGGCCTTTCTGGGCGGCGAGTGCGTTACGGTGGAAGACCTGACCATCGAGAACGACGCGGGCCCCGGCAGCGCTGTGGGGCAGGCCATTGCCGCCTATGTGGATGCAGCGCGGGCGGAGTTTCGCCGCGTGAAGCTGCTGGGCAATCAGGATACCCTGTTCTGCGCGCCGCTGCCCGAAAAGGAGCGGGAGAAGGACGGCTTCCTCGGCCCCCGCGTGCTGGTCCCCCGCCGCCCCAGCGCCCAGTATTACTGCGAATGCGAGATCGCGGGGGACATCGACTTTATCTTCGGCGGAGCGGACGCCCTGTTTGAGCAGTGCACCCTCTGCACCGTGGACAATGCCCTGCCCCACAGCTACGTCACCGCGCCCTCGGGTCCGGCGGAAGGACTGGGCTTTGTGTTCTGGGACTGCGATTTCGTCTCTGCGGCCCCGGCGGGCACGGTCTATCTGGGCCGCCCGTGGCGGCCCACCGGCAAAACGGCGGTGCTGGATTGCCGTCTGGGAGCCCACATCGCCCCCGAGGGCTTTTCCCCCTGGGGCGACCGCACCGATACGGCGCTG
>RKCM01000122.1 GCA_014858325.1 Oscillospiraceae bacterium
TGGGCTGGACGCTGGCCCTGGAGCCGAACCCCGGCGGCGGCACGCTGGCCCGGGTGCAGATCCCGGCAGAAGAAAACGCGGAAGCCGCCCTGCCCGGCCGGGTGGAGCTTTGCGCGGAGGGCGAACGAAAAAACACCCGCCTGCGCTGGCTGCTGACGCGGGAATGCTATCTATTGGAAGGAACGAACGCATGAAACTGATCCGCACCGAAGACGCCGTGGGGCAGGTGCTCTGCCACGACGTGACCCAGATCCTCCCGGGGGAGTTCAAGGGCCCCCGTTTCCGCAAGGGACATATCATTCAGCCGGAGGATATCCCGGTGCTGCTGAGCATCGGCAAAGAGAACCTCTACGTCTGGGAGAAGACCCCCGGCATCCTCCACGAGGACGAGGCGGCGGCCCTGCTGTACAAGGCGGCGGCGGGCAAAAACATCCACGGCACAGAGGCCAAGGAGGGCAAGATCGAGCTGGTGGCCGACTGCGACGGCCTGCTCAAGATCAACCGCGCGGCCCTGCTGGCCGTGAACCGCACGCCCCAGATGATGATTGCCACCGTCCACGGCGACCTGCCCGTGAAAAAGGGCGCAAAGATCGCCGGTACCCGCATCATCCCCCTCGTCATTGAGCAGGAGAAGATGGACGCCATGCAGCAGGCGGCGGGCCCGGAGCCGATCTTGAACATCCTGCCCTTCCACCCCAAAACGTTTGCCGTCATCACCACGGGCAGCGAGGTGTTCAAGGGCCGCATCGAAGACAAATTCACGCCCGTGCTGGAGCAAAAATTGGCCGAGTACGGCTGCAAGATGACCTTCCACCGGGTGTGCGACGACGACCCGGCGGGCATTACCGCCGCCATTCGGGAAGCGAAAGCCCAGGGGTGTGAGCTCATCTTTACCACCGGCGGCATGAGCGTGGACCCCGACGACCGCACGCCGCTGGCCATCAAAAACACCGGGGCGGACATCGTCAGCTATGGGGCCCCCGTCCTGCCCGGGGCCATGTTCCTCGTCAGCTATCTGGACGGCGTGCCTGTCTGCGGCCTGCCGGGCTGCGTGATGTACGCCAAGCGGACCATCTTTGATCTGCTGCTGCCCCGGCTGCTGGCCGAGGACCCCATCACCGCCGACGACATTGCCCGCCTGGGCGAGGGCGGCCTCTGCCTTGGCTGCGGCACCTGCACCTGGCCCAACTGCGGGTTTGGGCATTGACCCTCTCAGTCAAAGTCTGGCGACTTTGCCAGCTCCCCCAAAGGGGGAGCCCTTGGCAAAGAGGGCCGGTCTGCTTGTAAAACGGAGATAAGATGAATACGCAATTGACCCATTTTGATGCCGCTGGCAATGCCGTGATGGTGGATGTCAGCGGCAAAGCCGTCACGGCCCGGGAAGCCACGGCCCACGGCTGCATCACCATGAACGAGGCCGCCTTTGCCGCCGTGGAGAGCGGCACCGTAAAAAAAGGCGACGTGCTGGGCGTGGCCCGCATCGCGGGCATCATGGCGACCAAGCGCACCAGCGAGCTCATCCCGCTGTGCCACCCGCTGCCCCTGACCAAGGCGAGCGTGGACCTTGCGCTCTGCCCCGAGCGCCGCGCCGTGGAGGTGCGCTGCACCGTTAAGACCAGCGGCGTCACCGGGGTGGAGATGGAGGCGCTGACCGGTGTTTCCACTGCCCTGCTCACCATCTACGATATGTGCAAGGCCCTCGATAAGGGGATGGAGCTGGGCGAGATCTACCTCGAACAGAAGAGCGGCGGCAAAAGCGGCGATTACCGCCGCCCGGAGGCCCACCATGCGGGATGAATGGGGCCGCAGCATCCACTACCTGCGGCTTTCCGTCACCGACCGCTGCAACCTGCGCTGCCGCTACTGTATGCCCGAGGGCGTAGCCAGGTGTGAGCACGCAGATGTGCTCACCTACGAAGAATTTTTGCGTCTGGCCCGGCTGTTTGCCGCCTGCGGGGTGGACACGGTGCGGGTGACGGGCGGGGAGCCGCTGGTGCGCCGGGAGGTGCACCGGCTGGTGGCGGGGCTCAAACAAACCCCGGGCATCCGCCGCGTGGCCCTGACCACCAACGGCGTCCTGCTGGCAGAGCAATTGCCGGACCTGCTGGCCGCCGGGCTGGACAGCGTGAACATCAGCCTGGACGCACTCTCGCCGGAAGTGTACCGGGCCATTGCGGGCCGGGACGAGCTGAAAGCCACCCGGCGGGGCATCCGCGCCGCGCTGGAGGGCGGCCTGCCCGTCAAGCTGAACTGCGTGCCCCAGCCCGGCCTCAACGAGACGGAGCTTTTGCCGCTGGCCGCGCTGGCCCGGCAGCTGCCGCTGCAGGTGCGGTTCATTGAGATGATGCCCATTGGCTGCGGTGCGGCCCAGCCCAGCCTCAGCGGCCGGGAAGTGCTGGCCCGCCTGCAGGCCCAATGGCCGGAGCTGGCCCCGCTGCCTGCCGCACAGGCGGCAGGGTTCGGCGATGGGCCCGCCGTCTATTACAGCGCCCCGGGCTGGCAGGGGAGCGTGGGGCTGATCATGGCCGTCCACGGCAAGTTCTGCGCATCCTG
>RKCM01000008.1 GCA_014858325.1 Oscillospiraceae bacterium
TGAACATCATCACCTATCGCGCAAAGAAGCACAGTGCTCGCCGCATGGGCCATCGTCAGCCCTTCACCAAGGTTGAGATCACTGCGATCAACGGCTAAGTAGGAGGTATATTACAATGGCACATAAAAAGGGCGTAGGCAGCACCAAGAACGGCCGTGATTCTGCGGCTCAGCGTCTGGGCACCAAGCGTGCAGATGGTCAGTTCGTTCTGGCCGGCAACATCCTCGTTCGTCAGCGCGGCACTCACATCCAGCCGGGTGAGAATGTCGGCAAGGGCAGCGATGATACCCTGTTTGCTCTGGTCGATGGCACCGTTCGTTTCGAGCGCGTGGGCAAGAGCGGCAAGAAGTGCAGCGTCAAGCAGTAACTTCTTTCTAAAATCTGCAACCCATAGAGCCGGACCTTCGTGGCCCGGCTCTTTTTGATGAAAAACAGGAGGGCCTGTATGGCAGCACAAACCAACTTTATCGACATCGCCACCATCTGGCTCCACGCGGGCAAGGGCGGCGACGGCGCTGTGAGCTTCCACCGTGAGAAGTTCGTGGCCGCAGGCGGCCCGGACGGCGGCGACGGCGGCCGGGGCGGCGACATCATTTTTGTGGCGGACGACCACCTTTCCACCCTGATGGATTTCCGCTATAAGCGCAAGTATACCGCCGACGAGGGCGGCAAGGGCGGGGCCAGCCTCTGCCACGGCAAAAATGCCGAGAACCTTGTCATCAAGGTGCCGCTGGGCACCGTCATCAAGGACGCCGAGAGCGGCCTTGTCATTGCGGATCTGTCCGACCACACCCCCGTCACCATCGCCAAGGGCGGCCGGGGCGGCTACGGCAATGCGCATTTTGCAACGCCGACCCGCCAGATCCCCAAATTTGCAAAGCCCGGTATGCCCGGCGAGGACATCCAGGTGACGCTGGAGCTGAAGCTGATCGCGGACGTGGGCCTCATCGGCTTCCCCAATGTGGGCAAGTCCACCCTCATCTCCACCATCAGCGCGGCTAAGCCGAAGATCGCCAACTACCACTTCACCACGCTGGTGCCCACGCTGGGCGTCGTGTCGGTGGGGGAGGGGGCCAGCTTCGTCTGTGCCGATATCCCCGGCCTGATCGAGGGCGCCAGTGAGGGCGTCGGCCTTGGACACGATTTCCTGCGCCATGTGGAGCGCTGCCGCCTGCTGCTCCACGTCGTAGACGTTTCCGGCAGCGAGTGCCGCGAGCCCATCGAGGACTTTGAGAAGATCAACGAGGAGCTGGCCAAATTCAGCCCCGCGCTGGCTCAGCGGCCCCAGATCGTGGTGGGCAACAAGTGCGACCTTGCCACCGAGGAGCAGATCGAGCACTTCCGCCAGTATGTGGAGGAGAAGGGCCTGACCTTTGTGCCCATCTCCGCCGCCACCATGCAGGGCGTGCGGGAGCTGCCGGGCCTGGTCTACAACCGCCTGAAGGACATCCCCGCCGTCCCCGTCTTTGCGGCAGAATACAAGAAGCCGGAGCCGAAGGCTGGCAACCGCGACTTCTCTATCATGCGGATGGAAGCTCATGTGTGGAGCGTCAACGCCCCCTGGCTGGAGTATATCCTGGCCGGCAGCAACGTGGACGACTACGAGAGCCTGCAGTATTTCCAGCGCCAGCTGGACGAGAGCGGCATCCTCGCCGCCCTCGTGGAGAAGGGCGTGCAGGAGAACGATACCATCCTCATCGGCGAGTATCAGTTCGATTATATCTTCTGATGCCGCAATCCTGGCTCCCTTTTGTAGGGGAGCTGTCCGTGCAACGCACGGACTGAGAGGTTTAATTTTATGAACGAACCCGAAAAGATCGATCTCCGCGAGCTGAGCCCGCTGGCACTGGCCTTTGTGGGCGACAGCGTGCTGGAGCTTCTGGTGCGCCAGCGTCTGGTGGAGCACCATCGCCTCTCGGCCGGGCGGCTCAATGCGGAAAAGGTCAAGTACGTCTCGGCCCGGGCCCAGTTCCGGGAGGAGCAGCTGCTGGAGCCGCTCTTCACCGAGGAGGAGCTGGCAGTCTTCAAGCGGGGCCGCAACGCCAGCAAGGCCAGTGTGGCCAAGCACGCCTCCCCCGAGGAGTACCGCGCTTCCACCGGCTTCGAGTGCCTGCTGGGATGGCTGTACCTCAACGGTCAACTGCCCCGCGTGAAGGAACTGTTCGATGCCCTGTGGCAGCAGTTTGACCCGAACCAGAAATAAAACGCGAAAGCCCGCTGCTTTCCGCACTGGAAAACAGTGCAGGGAAGGCAGCGGGCTTTTTTGCGCGGTGTTACTTCTTGTTCTTGGCACCCTCGTCATCGGCACCCTTGGTGTACTGGTTGGGGTGCTTGTGCTCGTTGGTGGTCTGGTTGGTGGTGCGGTTCTGGCTCTGGGTCTTGCAGTTGTTCGTGCGGTTCTCGGTGCGATTCTCGCTGTGCTCCTTCATGGTTCGTTACTCCTTTCGTGAGGGGGCTTTCCCTCACAGCCTTAGTTTTGCCGCGAACGGCGGCTTTATTCATGGGAGGATAAGCTTTCAT
>RKCM01000007.1 GCA_014858325.1 Oscillospiraceae bacterium
TGAAGCATCTCCACGAGGGCGGCTGCCCCGGCTCCCGGATGCGGATGCTGGAACAGCCGGAGGCTGCCGAAAGCGTAGCTTCTGCCCCCGTGCAGCCAGTTTCCCGCCTGCGCAACTGGCCGGTGCAGATCAAGCTGGCACCTGTCCATGCGCCCTACTTTGAGGGCGCAAAGCTACTGATTGCAGCGGACTGCACGGCATACGCCTACGCCAATTTCCATCAGGAATTTATGCGCGGCAAAGTGACCCTCATCGGCTGTCCGAAGCTGGATGCTGTGGATTACAGCGAAAAGCTCACCGAGATCCTGCGCAGCAACGACATCCAGAGCGTGACCATCCTCCGCATGGAGGTGCCCTGCTGCGGCGGCTTGGAGATGGCAGCGAAAAAGGCGCTGCAGACCAGCGGAAAGTTCATTCCGTGGCAGGTGGTCACCATCTCCATTGACGGAAAAATTCTGGATTAAACGAAAGAGAGAACCTCAAGATGGAACGGAAAATGTTTTGTTTTCAATGCGAGCAGACGGCAGCCTGCACCGGCTGTATCGGAAAAGCGGGAGTATGCGGCAAACCTGCCGATGTTGCGCAGCTTCAGGATGAACTGACCGGCGCCCTGATTGGGCTGGCCAGAGCCACGGACGGTGGTATGCAGGAGACGCCGGAGGCCTGGTGTCTGATGATCGAGGGACTTTTCACCACGGTCACCAATGTGAACTTCAACGAAAAAACGATTCGGGAACGGATCGGCCGGGTACATGCCGAAAAGGCACGGCTGGCACCCGACTGCGCAGGCTGCGCTGCCCCCTGCGGACGCACCAGCGACTACGATATGAACCGGCTCTGGAGCGCCGATGAGGATATCCGAAGCCTGAAATCCCTCATTCTGTTTGGGGTGCGCGGCATGGCAGCGTATGCACATCACGCCTTGGTCCTGGGATATACCGATGACGAGGTGAACCGCTTCTTTGCCAAGGCACTCTTCGCCATTGGCGAGGACTGGGGCATGGAGGAACTGCTGCCTATCGTGATGGAGGTTGGCGAGAAAAACCTCAAGTGCATGGCGCTTCTGGATAAGGCCAACACCGAAAGCTACGGAACGCCCGTGCCTGTTACCGTTCCGCTGACCGTGGAAAAGGGACCGTTCATCGTCGTCTCCGGCCATGACCTCCACGACCTGAAGCTGCTGCTGGAGCAGACCGAGGGGAAAGGCATCAACATCTACACCCATGGCGAAATGCTCCCCGCTCATGGCTATCCAGAACTGAAAAAGTATTCCCACCTCAAGGGCAATTTCGGCACGGCATGGCAGAACCAGCAGAAGGAGTTTGCGGAGCTTCCCGCGCCGGTGCTGTTCACCACCAACTGTCTGATGCCGCCCCAAGCAAGCTATGCCGACCGGGTGTTCACCACGTCGGTGGTATCTTACCCCGAAATCAGGCACATCGGAGAGGACAAAGACTTCACCCCGGTCATCGAAAAGGCTTTGGAGCTGGGCGGCTACTCCGAGGACAAGACCTTCGCCGGCATCAACGGCGGCAGCACGGTCATGACTGGCTTTGCCCGGGGCACGGTTCTTGGCGTGGCAGATCAGGTCATTGAGGCGGTCAAGTCCGGCGCGATCCGGCACTTCTTTCTGGTTGCCGGCTGCGACGGCGCACGCCCCGGCCGCAACTACTACACAGAGTTTGTAAAGCAGACACCTGCCGATACCGTAGTGCTGACCCTTGCCTGCGGCAAATACCGCTTCAACGACCTTGACCTCGGCACCATCGGCGGTCTGCCCCGTCTGATGGATGTCGGACAGTGCAACGATGCTTACAGCGCCATCCAGATCGCGGTTGCTCTTGCGGATGCTTTTGGCTGCGGTGTGAATGACCTGCCGTTGTCCATGGTACTCTCCTGGTACGAGCAGAAGGCTGTGTGCATCCTGCTGACGCTGCTGTATCTGGGCATTCAGAATATCCGCCTTGGCCCCACGCTGCCGGCATTCATTTCACCGAACATCCTGAACTTCCTGGTGGAAAACTATGGCATCGCACCGATTACAACGCCGGAAGAAGATTTGAAAGCATTACTGAAATAATGGGAAGCTCTGTGAGAAGTGCAGTTGAAACAGCAATCGACTCCACGGAGGGCGGAATGTTCTGATACCACTTTGGCGGCAAATGTGGTATAATCTTTGCAGGAGCTACCGCTTACACTGTGACGATTCAAAAACAGAGGAGAGAAATTTTGCTATGATCTACAAAAAGCGATACGGTCAACCGTTTGATACCGAAAGTGTCGTGGGTTCTTTTTTGCCCATGATGGAAACGATCCCCTATCTGACCAAGGAGCCGGATGGTTTCTCCTATGCCATGGAACCGCAGGATGTTCTGTATGGTCTTGGCGAAAACGTCCGTGGTATCAACAAGCGCGGGTGGGTGTACGAAAGCAAATGCTCCGATGACGGCAACCATACCGAGGGCAAATCCTCGCTGTACGGTGCTTATAATTTTATGATCGTGTCCGGCAAGGA